>JACMJI010000108.1 GCA_014380705.1 Gorillibacterium sp.
ACAAACTTCAGCGACGTGTGTGTTCTTGACACCGCTATCTAATATACCATAATAATAATATTCATTGCAACCTGATTCTTTCAGTTTAGGGTTCACTTTACCCTCAGATGTTAATGTTTACGGGTTTATCCTCTTTAACTTTTCAATAACTTGATTCAGCTCCATGCCAGGAGTGAATGAATAGAGACTAGCTTTCAGTTTGCGGGTCAACCCTTCACTGCGAATCTTATCCCTAAATGCAACGCGATCATTTATTATTCCTGCTAAAAATAAATATTCTTCTATGGCATCTGACGTCATGCCTTGATAAATGTAGATATAGATCTGTTTTGGCTTATCGACTGAATTTGGAGTTACTGTTACCGCTACAGATGGAACAACTTTAGATGCTTTTAGCTCGTCATACTCTTTATTAGTCAGTAATCTGCCATTTTGTTTTGCAGCTTCATCCTTAAGCTGATTAAAGGTCCATCGCTCCGTACTTTCACTTGATATGGGTGTTGGCAGAGGCTGCGATTCCAACTCGGCAACGGCACCCATATGGGCAAGTTGTACTAAAATAGCACCAATAATAAGTCCGGCACCTAGTCCAGCCAAGTATTTCTTGCTTTTAAGCACGTCCCTCCTCCTCCTGTTTAGCCAGTTGGATGATAAGTGCTGTTTCACCTTTGTTAATACCTAATTTCTTGGCAATTTGTTCAATTGACTTGCCCTGACGATAAAGCTGAAAAAGTTCAGAATATCGGTTTTTGAGACCCACTGATCGTTCCACTATGCTTTCTGTTTCATCAGGAAGATTCACAATGGCAGCTTGAGGTGGTACTTTGGTAGAGTCCCTGTCCAGAGTATTCTGTTGAACAGTAGAAACGGAGTTGCCGTAACCTTTTTCTGTTTCTTTTTGCAATTGGAGCATAAGTACGTTGCGTAGTTCTGTCGATAGATCATCCATTCGTTTCTCAAGACTAATTGTTCTTATCTCCAAGTTCTCATTCCTACGTTCAAATTCATTCCTCATCTGTGTTATGGAGCGAATCAATTCTCGATTCTCTTCCTCCAGATTTGCGGCAACCAAATCAAATGCTTCCTCAATTTCTTTGGTCATGTTGAGGGAATGCTTTGGTTCCTTAACCAGCCATGAAGCAATAACACAGATGATACCGGCAATAACCACGACAACCCAAGGTTCATTCAATGATTTCACACCCTCTTTGTACATGCATTAATAGGGTCATCGTTATGATTATCCACTAAAAATTACAGTGATAGATCTAGACGATGACCTTTGTAGGGATGCTCAGCGGCCTTCAATACATTCGTCTGATGGACTTTGGGATTATGTTCAGATAAACCTGTTCCCACATTCATGTTATCGTCAGCAGAACTATCAATGTTCCCTTGCTCTGTTTTTGTTGTGCCCTCGCTGCGTCTTCTCTTCGCGATTTCATTCTTAATTAATCCAGAAGCAAGAATAGCCTGGTCCGCACCAGGTTTATCCTGTATCTGCTTCTGAAGTTTAGCCACATCCGAATTTTTATGTACAGCAAATTGCATATCAATTGATTTTAAGCTCATGGTATTCAACTCCTTACGCAATTTTTAGCGAAAGGTAACACTACATTTCTTGATTAACGACTTGCTAGCAATGCAATATCACCATCCACGACTTGAAACCGAGCACGATTAATGGGATCTTTTATAAATTTGGTATAACGACCCATCACAATTTTGCATCCACCATAAATCGTCGCAGCGATATCAATAACAGCTACCCCCGTTTGTTCAAAGAGAACTTCCAGTTCTAGAATTCGTTCTCTAATTCCAACAATTTCATCCGCAGTTACTTTTTTTGTATGGCTAAGATTAGTACGCATCGTCAATTTGTCCATAGATAGTTGTCCAGCCGCTGCTAGTTGGTCTAATATAGCTACGGCCTGTTCTGTCTTCTTCAGGTTTTCCATTGACATCTTTAGCTGACTTCTGAGTGCCAATAATTCGTTTCTGCGCTCTGGTGGGATCCCGACTTCTATCGCTGTATAGGTAGCAACGGAATTGCCGACGGTTCTTGCCTCGACTCGTTCACCGGCTTGGATCGTCCCACCAACAATTAAACCTTTTGCGCTCTTGCAAATAACACTGTGCCCAGCACGTATTGAGGAATGCATAATGCTTTGCGAAATTAGGACATCCTCGCCAGCTTCAACCTTACCGTCCTGTATAAAAGAGCTTTTCACATTCTTGCCTGCTATGATGATTCCCTTGTTTTGTCCAAGAATTCCACCAGAGACTTCGATGGATCCATCCGCATATAACTCGGCTCCTTCTACACCACCTGTCACACGGATGTCACCCGAAGCCTTGACTCTGAAACCACTGCGAACATTTCCACGAACAAGTACTGAACCAACAAAATCAATATTCCCTATATTAAAATCGATGTCCCCATTTACTTCGTATAGGGGGAACACGTTAATTTTCTCACCATCTGTTCGGACGATCACGCCATCAATACTGGCAAACATAAATCGTTGTTCCGGGTCAACCATGACGTTCTTTCCGACTTTAAAGCGAGCTTCTTTACCCGTTTTGGCAGCAATAAGCTCCCCTGTAACCGTCTTCCCCGCCTTACCCTCTCCCGCTAATACCCGCTCAGCAATCTGCTCACCTCGACGAATATTCAAGATGGTCGTCATTTCTTTAAAATCTACCGTTCCATCCTCCAACACCTGAGGTTTGCGGGCAGATGGATCCACCTCAAAACGATTAATAACAAAGCCAGCCTTTCCCTCTTCCGGTGCTACCCCTATAGCAGCCGTTACACCTGTGTTAAGAAAAGCTTCTTTGTGCTCGATCAGCTTCATTAAGGTCCCTTGTTGAATTCCAAAATAAACACCATTGCGTTCAAGTAGATCAATTAGATCCTCATATGTGTATTCAAAGCTATTATCAATAAAAACGAGTTCCAATAAGGCTGTCATCTTATCAGGCGAAATTCTTACCTTCAGACATTTGTCAATGTTTGATTTCCGGTCAATTCCCATGTTCACCCCTCATTTCTCATTCTACTTTAAAACTATTCAAAAAGTTGCTCTTTAAAGCGATTAAGAGAACCTCTAAGCCTGAGAATTGCTTTGGAATGAAGCTGGGAAATTCTTGATGGGGACAAACACATGACTTCGGCAATTTCACTTAGAGACAATTCATCATAATAAAAAAGGGATACGACAATTCGCTCTTTTTCGGTTAATCGATCAATTGCTTTTGCGAGTGTATCCTTTAAATGGGATTCACTCACTTTATAATCTGGATTCCTTGCTTTCTCATCAACAAGGAATGACAAGCGAACCTCATTCTCATCATCCTTTACCGGTTCATCAAAGGAAGATATGGTGGATACGGCAACATCTTGAAGCATTTGTTGGAATTCAGCCTCGGAAATTTCTAAATAATTACTAATTTCTGCATCGCTAACAGTACGCATATACTTCTGTTCGAGCTTTTGATAGGCTTCTTCAATTTTTTTGGCCTTCTCTCTAACGGAACGAGGAACCCAATCATTCTGTCGAAGCCCATCAATCATCGCTCCTCTTATTCTCCACGACGCGTAGGTCTCGAATTGGAGCCCCCGCTCGTAATCAAACTTATCCATAGCATCAATCAAACCAAGAATACCTGTACTGGAGAGGTCTTCTTTAGCAACAGATTTTGGTAGCCCCACCGCTAGTCGGCCTGCTGCATAATCGACAAGCGGGAGGTAGGATTCAATGAGATCCTTTTTTGCACCTTCATCTCCCTCTTCCTTCCACCGTTTCCATAAATGTAAACTGGACTTGAGAGATTTCCCGGCTAGCTTCACTTCAAGAATTCACCACCTTACTCTTCAGACATTTGACGCATAGCCTGAGCCATCTGTTTAGGATCATCCGTTATTTTAGTTGAAAGCTTGGGTGGGTTGAGCGGCTTAAAAGGTTCAATAGCAATTGGTTGCTGCTTTAATAATTGGTTTAATTCATCATCTTCATTGGGGGTTGTTAGGTCAAGGGAACGACCTTTATGTTCTTCAAAAGCATTCATACTTTCAATAATTTCGACTGATGAACTCGATTCTGTATGCTTTGAGGAACTCCCAAACACTACCCCTAACAATAACCGTAAAGCAAAAGCTAAGAGAAAGAAAATGATACCACTAAGTAACCCACGGATGATGGACGTGCTTAAAATGTTGTGATTAAGGGAGAGAAGAAACGTTATAGTAAATCCAAATAAAGCTAACATCGTATTCCAGTGTGTACGTCCGATCATTGTTTACAACACCTTGGAGCCCATCTGAATACTCGTGATAGACAGATTTCCGGTCGAACAGTCGATTTCAATCGTTCTACCATAGCTTCCCCCCGTATCTTCGCCCAGTAAAGGAATTCCAAGCTTTTTGAGCATTTCTTTACAGGATTCAGTATTTCTCGGGCCAATTCTCATTGTGTCTTTAGCTGTGGAAAAGGCAAACATCTGTGCACCGCCTGCCATTTTTGATTGCATTCGTGAGACAGCTGCGCCAAGCTGAACCATTTGAAGAATCAACTCAGGGATGGCTGTATCCGCATATTTAGCTCGGTTTAATGGGCCCTCTTTGGCAATCTCCGACGAAGGAAGCATCACATGGGCCATGCCTGCAATCTTAAAAACGGGGTCGTAAAGTGTTAATCCTACACAAGAACCTAACCCAATGGTTTTAAGAATGCCTTCCTTAGAAGCCACATTAAGATCTGCCATTCCTACCTTAATTAAAACTTGTTCAGTCATAGGTCAGCGACTCCTAATGCGGTAAAAATCCGGTTAAACGATTCAGGATCAGGGATAAAGAAGAAATGTCCTTCTACCACATCATTATACTGCAAAAACTTTGTGTCAATAAAAAGTGCTAAATCTCCCATTTCACCAAACTGCAGGAGACCAAAACTCAGAATAGCTCCAGCCATATCTACAGCTAAAGAAGGGACAGTTGGCATCATAGACAGCTTAGTGAAGTCTGCAAGAGAAGATAAATAAGAGCCAGCAAGAATATTGCCAATTTCATTCAGTGCCGAGAGCTCCATTTCACTAAAACCTAAGTTTTCCTCGCTTCTTATACCCACTAAATTCTCTAATAACCGTTTGGCTGATTCGATCGAGAGGATAAAAAAGAGATTGCCTGGCGTATCACCCTCCACTCTCAGGAAGATCGCAACTACGAGCTTCTCGGGACCACCCAAACTTTCAGTTATTTCCTCGAAAGGTACAAATCTAACTTCTGGCACAAGCATGTCTATAGGCTTATCTAATAAGGTTGAAAGAGCGGTTGCAGCATGACCCGCCCCAATGTTTCCAATTTCCTTGAGTAGATCCAACTGAAGGTCCGCTAAAGATAGAAATGTTACCACACGGCTTTACTCCTCTAAATGTTCTAGTTGTATGATTTCTCCTTTGTTAAGAACCTCACGCAAGTTAAGCAACACAAGCAGTCTTTTTTCACCAACGCGTGCAACGCCACGCAAATACTTGGCTTTTATGCCGCCAACAATTTCCGGAGGATCCGAGATTGTATCTGTATTTACATCAATAACATCATTTGCTGAATCTACCAGCATTCCAACTTCCAGTTCTTCCACCGCAACAACAATAATTCTGGTGCTTTCGGTATAGCTTGTTTCCTCCAAACTAAAACGCCCACGGAGATCAATTACGGGTACGACAACACCTCGTAGATTCATAACTCCTTTAACAAAGGCTGGCGTTTTAGGTACACGGGTAAGGTGCTGTACACGTTCAATCGTTTTAACTTTTTCTACCTCAACGCCGTATTCTTCATTTCCTAAAGAAAATACGATGACTTTGATTTCTTCACTCATTGTAATACCTCCTAAGCATATGGAAGGACGCTATTATGAAAACACTACTTTAGTAAAGCATTGGGATCTAATATGAGCGCGACTTGACCGTCACCCAAAATGGTAGCACCAGAAACAGCGAAAAGATTAGAAAGGTACTTCCCCAGGGTTTTAAGGACAATTTCTTGTTGCCCAATGAATTCGTCAACAATGACAGCAGCAAGCTTGTCTCCTTTGCGAATAATGACAAGATTACGCTCCTCTAGAAGCCCCTCATGTTCACCTGGAACCGATAACAAGACCCTGAGATCTATAACAGGTATAAGACTTTCTCGGAAATCATAAAGCATACGACCGTGTACTTTTCGTATCTTACTTATGGTTGCAGCAGCTGTCTCAACAATAGAATTTAGAGGGATCGCATACTTCTCATTACCTACACCAATAAGCATCGCTCCGATGATGGAAAGCGTGAGCGGTAATTGGATCGAGAAGGTAGTTCCAACACCCAGCTTTGATGTCACATGAACTTGACCGCCTAGTGATTCAATCTTTGTTTTAACGACATCAAGGCCAACACCTCTGCCCGATAAGCTCGAGATTTGTTCAGCGGTACTAAAGCCACTGGCGAAGAGCAGACGGTACACCTCTTCATCTGTCATTAAGCTCGATTGCTCAATCGTAACAATTCCTTTTTTTATAGCTGACGCGAGAATCTTGTCACGACTCATACCTGCACCGTTATCCGACACTTCAATAAATACGTGATTACCGCTGTGATAGGCACTAAGGTGAATCGTTCCTGTTTCATCTTTACCGACTAATCTTCTATTCTCTATCGTTTCAATTCCGTGATCAGCTGAATTTCTCAACAAGTGAACAAGTGGATCACCTATTTCATCAATAACTGTACGGTCTAATTCCGTATCCGCACCTGAAATAACTAAATCCAGTTTCTTTCCAAGTGTCTTGGCAACGTCACGAATCATCCTAGGAAAACGATTAAATACAGTGTCAACAGGGACCATGCGCAGCTTCAAAACAATATTCTGTAGATCGCTACTGACTCGGGCCATGTGTTCAACGGTTTCAATTAAATCCGTTCGGCGAATTTCTGACGATAGCTGCTCCAGACGAACACGGTCAATCAATAACTCGCTAAATAGATTCATCAAGTTATCTAATCGATCCAGGTCTACCCGAATCGTCCGGTTCGAGACGGCCTGTCCGCTCGTTGACTGATTTGGTGCAATTGAAGGTGAATTGAGTTCGGATTTCACCGTCTCCGAGCCACCTGTTGGTGCCAATACAGTTGCTGCTGTTTCCTTTTCCGCAGATTGAGCCATCATCCTTAGGCTATCCAAATCAAGTTGAGTAACCCGAGCAGCATGAACTTCGGATACATTCAGAACTATTTTCTCAACTGCATCCTGAGAAAGCTTGGTTACATAATACACCGAGAACACCCGTTCAAACTTATCCTGCTCAATATCCTCTACAGATGGAGAAGATTTAATAACCTCGCCATTTTCCTCGAACTGTCTAAATACCATATAGGCTCTGGCAGCTTTTAGAACACATTCAGGAGTAAGTTCAGTACGGACAAAAAACGCATTGTATTGCGTATTAAGAGACTGCTCCAATACTGAATATTGGAACTCGTCAAGCGCTACTGCATCTTCATGCACCTCTACCTTAGCTGCATTTGTCTGATGGTAGTCACCGCTGACGATAGATTTAAGCATTTCAACAATAGCTCCAACCTCTGCCTTACCCGTTCCACCTGCTGTAATATCTGTAACCATAACCTCTAATGCATCTGTACTTTTAAATAAGCTGTCAAAGGTAAAAGAATCCATGTTCAGCTTGCCATTACGCACCAAGTCAAGAACATTCTCCATTTGATGGGTTAGAGAGGCCAAATCCTCAAAGCCCATTGTAGCGGACATTCCTTTGAGTGTATGCGCCGAGCGAAAAATCACGTTGACAATTTCGGTACTAGTTGGGTTTTGCTCAAGTTCCAGGAGTTTTTCATTCAACGCCTGTAGGTGTTCCGTCGATTCGTCGATAAACATGGATAAGTACTGATTAAGTTCCAAAGGCATGGCACCTCCGCGCTATTATAGCTTTAATTATTGCGAGTCTTCTATCAACTGCGTCAACTTTAGTGGAATATCTTGAAGCGGTAAAGAATGGGTTACACACTGCAATTGTACTGCAGCACGAGGCATACCGTAGACAACACATGTTTCTTCTGACTCTGCTATTGAAGTAATCGCACCAGCATTCATCAGTGCTTGCAAGCCCTTTGCCCCGTCACTCCCCATTCCCGTCATTAACACGGCGTGGCGTTTCAATTCGATGAAGGGAATCATTGATTCAAAGAGGACATCCACAGAAGGTCGATGTCCTGATCGCAGGTCGCCTTCGCTTACCTTGACTTGATAACCTGCCTTCTCATCTCGCACCATTGTCATATGGAAACCACCTGGAGCGATATAAGCAACACCTTTTTCTACCTTCATCCCATCAGCAGCTTCAAGAATTCTGAGCTCCGCCATGGAATTAAGCCGTTCAGCAAGAGACCGGGTAAATTTGGGCGGCATATGCTGGACAATTAATATAGGTGCAGGAAAGCCCTTAGACAGCGAAAGCAAAACCTTTTGCAACGCACGAGGACCACCTGTTGAGGTACCGATGATTACGACATGCTCGAACGGCAAAACCGTTAAAGGGCTACTCTTATTCATAGGAAATGGTTTTGTTCCATTATGTTGCACCCGATATTCCTCCTCGGTGATCTTGTTGAGTTGTAAAAGGCTTAAGAACCGTTCAGCAATCGGAGCATTTTATTCAAAAACCCTTTCATGCCAGCTATTTGACCGGACGCTGCAGTTTCGGTTCCCAAAAACCGACCGGCAATATCTTCGATATCTCGAACCGCATCGGATTGCGGATAAGCTATCGTGAACGGAACCTGTCTTTTTACCGCCTTAGTCACAGAACTATCATCACTCACATAACCGAGAACAGGTATATCAAGATCCATAAACCGTTTTGCTGTTAATGTTATTTTATCAGCCGTTTGGCGCCCCTCACGGCCATCAGTCACCCGATTAACAATTAATCGGTAAACCACTCCTTTTTCTGCCTGGTGAATCATTTTGATGATGGCATAAGCATCCGTTATCGAAGTTGGTTCAGGGGTCGTCACGACGAATGTCTCATGTGCTGCCAAAATGAATTTCAGGGTTTCCTTTGAAAGCCCTGCACCTGTATCGAAAATAATGTAATCAAAGTGTCCATTTAACTGACTAACTTGCTCAGCGAAATCTTCAAGTTCCTGTTCAGTAAGTCTTAGCAGATCCGTAAAGCCCGAGCCACCTGCAATGAAATGAATGCCTTCATGCCCTGGTTGAATAATCTCCCAGATCGATTTTTCTTTTTTTAATAGATGATACAAACTATAGGTAGATCTAATCCCCATTAAAACGTCAATGTTGGCGAGGCCAATATCTGCATCAAAAATGAGAACCCGATACCCTCGCTTCTGTAATGTGATTGCAAAATTCAACGTGAAGTTGGACTTTCCAACACCACCCTTACCGCTTGTTACGGTGATAACCTTCGTTGGCCTTTCGTCTGGAGGGCAAACGGGCATGTTCGACCTAGCAACCACCAGCTGACGCAAGCTTTGCGCTTGATCGCTCATCCGAATCGCTCTCCCATGACACGGGCTACCAAGTCAACTTCTGTTAATAATGAAATATCTTCCGGCACATTTTGCCCGTCCGTCATATAGGAAAGTCGTAGCGGATACTCGTATAAAAGGTTAATAATGGACCCACAAGATTCTGTTTCGTCCATTTTTGTGAACAAAACCTTTTCCACTCCGAATTTGCTGAAATTTTCAGCTATTACCTTCATATCTCTATACTTATTCGTCAGGCTCATTACAAGGATCGTCTCACTGTTCCCTTTCGTACTCAGCAAAGTGTTTAATTCAGAGACATACATTTCATTACGGTAATTTCGCCCTGCAGTATCCATAAAGATCAACTCACAGGTTTGCAGCCGATCAAATGCCTTATGCAAATCAGCGGGAGAGAAAACAACTTCAAGTGGGATGTTTAAGATCGTCGCATAAGTCTTGATTTGCTCTACCGCAGCGATCCGGTAAGTATCCGATGTAATCAATCCCACCTTCCGATGGGACTTTAATACCTGATCCGCAGCAAGCTTGGCGATGGTCGTAGTCTTTCCAACACCTGTAGGACCGACAAAGTTAACTATTTTTACATCTGATTTGATTGGTGTCCCACCGCGGCCCATGACGATTTGACTTAAACGTTCACGAACCCGATCATCTATCCATGCTTCTGAAAGTTCAATTGTCAATGATGAGATTTCTGCTTCTACAAAGCTGATAATATCTTCAATCACAACTGGAAGAATATCTTGATTCTCTAACTTTTCTTTCCAGATATTTAGTGCAGGATGCCGAGAAAACGATTGGCTTTGTCCCGTTGCAATATTCCTCATCATTTGCTTCATTTGGCGAATTTCTTCCATGAGATCGTTCTCAATGAGTGGTGAAGGCTGTGTGCCTTTTTTCTCAGTAAATTGAGGTTTCCAGTTATCCTTGTATTCTGTTCTTGAAGGCGTTTGATTTCGGTTAGATGCAGATGTAGATGCAGCCACCGCTACTAGTTCCTCAGCAGGCACCACATCTGGTACAAAAGGCATCGTGGCAATTGCTGGTGAATTTCCATATGCTTTTACTGCCGATTTCATGGGTACGCTTGACCCGTTCGTATAGCGATCAGTTAACGCTTTAGCCTTACTTTCGTTGGAATCTGTAGCTGCGATTACTTCTATCTTCTTCTTACCGAACATTCCCATGAACCCGCCTGACCGAATATCTTTGGTGCTTAAGATGACAGCATCATTTCCAAGCTCAGAGCGAATTTTCTGTAGGGCATCAGGCATGGAATCTACAACGTAACGCTTTACCCTCATATATTCACAACCCCCAAACTTTGAATTTCAACACTCGGCTCTAGTTCGCTATAAGACAGTACGGGTATGTCCTGCATTGTACGCTCCAGAAGCTGCTTCAAATACATTCGAATCGTTGGAGATGTAAGTATGACCGGCTGTTGGCCAGACTGCACCACCTTGGTGATCTGTTCACTAATTCGGTGATGGATCAGTTGTGATGAAGCAGGGTCGATAGCCAGGTAGGAGCCTTGATCTGATTGTTGAACGGATTCTGCAATTTTGCGTTCCAGTGACGGCCCCACTGTAATCACCTTAAGCGATTCGCCATCAGACGAATACTGTTGCGTAATTTGTCGAGACAAGGCTTGTCGAACATATTCCGTCAATATATCTGGATCTTTGGTATAAGTACCATAATCTGCAAGAGTCTCTAGGATACTTACCATATCGCGCACCGATATCTTCTCTCGGAGCATCTTCGCAAGTACCTTCTGAATATCTCCTATTGACAAAATACTTGGAACTAGCTCCTCCACAAGTGTCGGGTAGGTTTCTTTAACATTGTCAATAAGGGCCTTCGTTTCTTGGCGACCAATGAGCTCATGGGCATGTCTCTTGATCACTTCTGTTAAATGTGTTGCAACCACAGAGGGTGGATCCACTACGGTATATCCAGACAGCTCCGCACGTTCTTTGGTAACTTCATCGATCCAAAGAGCAGGCAACCCGAAGGCGGGCTCGGTTGTTTCAATACCCTCAACAGAGTCGTCATCAAAGCCCGGACTCATCGCAAGATAATGATTAAGTAGTAATTCACCACGGGTAACGGAATTTCCTTTAATTTTTATGACATATTCATTCGGTTTTAGTTGAATATTGTCGCGAATGCGAATAACGGGAACGACAATACCGAGCTCTAGTGCACATTGCCGGCGAATCAGGATAACCCGATCCAGAAGATCCCCGCCTTGTTGCGCATCTGCAAGGGGAATTAAACCATAACCAAATTCAAATTCAATTGGGTCAACATGAAGTAATCCAATGACACTCTCAGGACTTCGTACTTCTTCAATCTGCTGCTCTTCCTCCATTTGTTCAACCTCTACCTGCTTCTTCTTTAGGGTAGATTGCATTTTAAAGGCAGCGATAATTAAAATGATACCAATCGGATATGTAGAGATAATGCCAATAGGTGTAAACGTTCCAAGCACAAGGATCGTTCCTGCAGCGATGAACATTAGTTTGGGATGACCGAGAAGTTGCGAGGTGATATCCGTTGATAGATTGCCTTCGGATGTAGCACGGGTAACAATGAGCCCCGCAGCTGTAGAGATTAACAGAGCGGGAATCTGGCTTACAAGTCCATCCCCAATGGATAAGATCGTGTATGTAGTTGCCGCTTCTTTGAACGTATCACCATTAGAAACCATACCAATGATAAAGCCACCAACCATATTGACGATGAGGATGATGATTCCGGCAATCGCGTCACCCTTGACGAATTTACTGGCACCATCCATGGCTCCATAGAAATCCGCTTCATTCTCAATTTTCTTTCGGCGTTCGCGGGCCTGCTGTTCATTGATCAGTCCTGCATTTAAATCGGCGTCGATACTCATCTGCTTACCTGGCATTGCGTCCAAGGTAAAGCGTGCTGCTACCTCAGCCACCCGTTCCGAGCCTTTGGTTATTACGATAAACTGGACGATAACCAGGATTAAGAATACGACAACCCCAACAACAAGATTACCGCCAGCGACAAAGGAACCAAAGGTATGAACAACTTCTCCCGCCTCACCCTTTGACAGAATGTTACGGGTTGTCGATACGTTTAAAGAGAGGCGAAAAAGGGTTGTTATCAGCAGTAAGGAAGGAAAGATTGAGAAATCCAATGCCTCTTGATTGTTCATAGCAACAAGTAGAATTAATAGAGCAATTGTGATGTTTATGACAAGGAGTACATCAAGCAGGAAGATCGGAATAGGAACGATCATCATGAGAATGATTCCAATTATACCAATTAAAACAATAAGTTCCTTGATCTTCACGGCTTTAGCCTCCTTTCATTATTCACTTCACCTTACCCTTTAACCTATAGACGTAGGCAAGCACCTCTGCCACCGCCTGGAATAAATCAGCGGGGATCGCTTGACCGACCTCTACCTGGTTAAATAACGCACGTGCGAGAGGCCTATTCTCCATAAGAACGATGTCATTCTGCTTGCCGACTTCTTTGATCTTAAGGGCAATAAAATCTGCTCCTTTGGCAATTACCCTTGGTGCAGCCATTTCATTCGAATCATATTTAAGCGCAACTGCATAATGCGTGGGGTTCGTTATGATAACATCTGCTTTAGGGACCTCCTGCATCATTCGTTGCATAGCCATGCGACGTTGACGTTCCCGGATCTTCCCTTTGATCATTGGGTCTCCTTCACTCTTCTTATATTCATCCTTGATGTCTTGTTTAGACATTCGTAGATTTTTTTCAAAATCATATTTTTGGTACATGTAATCGAAAATGGCCAGAACAACTAGGATAAACCCAATTTTTACACCAAGATCGATCGTTATGCCTGCTACATAGGAAACGGTTTCAGGCAGACTAACACTGCCAAGAGAAAGCATGTTTCCTCTCTCATTCCATATTGTCTGATAAACAACGGTACCAACAATCGCCATTTTGAAGATAGATTTCAAAAAATCAATGATAGCGCGTGGACCAACCATTCGTTTGAAGCCCTCAAGCGGATTGATTTTACTAAATTTCATTATCAGGGGATCACCTGAGAACATAATCCCGATCTGCAAGTAATTACCTAGTATTGCAACCAGTACACTTACAAGAAAGACAGGTGAAAGTAATGTAAGACCTTGGATCAAAAGATTACCGAACAATGAAACGGTATTTGGCACAGTAACTTCTGTTAAAAGATAATCATTGAAGGTTACCTTAAAAAGCTGGATAAACCGTTCTTTGATAAATCCGCCAAACATGGAAAACGATAGAAAGCAAAACAAAAGAATAAAAGCGCTGGGCAACTCATTACTCTTAGCAACCTGCCCTTTTTTACGTTGCTCCTGTCTCTTTTTTGGAGTTGCCGGTTCTGTCTTCTCTCCTGCGAACAACTGCAGATCCAACCGGTACCGAAAGCCAGACACCCTAGCACCTCCTGTCGAACAATGAGCATGAAAGCTCTCAGAATCTATCTCTTAACTGGGCTATAGCTAAGTCTTCCCACCAGATAACAAACGGAGTAGATTCTCCATCTCTTGCAGCATAATGGCGAATAATTCACGAAAGAGTGTCGGAAAACCTGCAACAAAGAGCGACATCAAAAGCAAGCCTACAATAATCTTGATCGGAATCCCAACGACAAAAATGTTAAATTGTGGAGCGACACGTGCAAGTATCCCAAGACCTACGTCTACTAGAAATAGGGTAACCACAAGGGGCGCTGACAATTGCAAAGCTAGACCAAAAGCTTCGGATAAGGAACGAATGAGAAAATCAGTTAGGTTGCCATCCCTAAAACGAGAGAAAGTATCATTAGAAAGTGGAATCCAACGGTAACTGTCAAGAATGCCTCTCATGAACATATGATGTCCATTAGCAGAAAGAAAGAGTAGCATTCCAATCATATAATACATATTACCAAGTACTGGACTCTGCGTTCCCGTCATTGGGTTAATGATATTAGCCATACTGAAACCAATCTGCATATCAGTGAAGGAACCCGCAATCTGAACTACGGTAAAAAAGAGATAAGCAATGAATCCAAGCAATAATCCAATTAATGTTTCCCTGGCTATCGCCAAGATAAATTGGCCATCCACCACGAGAGGTGTAAGTTCAATTACGGACGTGGTAAGCAACGTAACAAAAGCAGATAAACCAATCTTAAAAAGCACGGGTATATTACGTGAAGAGAAGATTGGTGCTGTAACAAAAAACGCGGTTATTCGACAAAAAATAAGCAGAAAAGCAGGGAAATAATTCAATATCCATTCCATTTGTCCGCAACCTAACCGATATTATTATGGAGATTGCTTAAAAGTGCATAGGTAAAATCAATTAACGTTGACAAGATCCATGGACCAAATAGGAGTAACGATAGCAGGACTGCCAAAATTTTGGGAACAAAGGCAAGTGTCTGCTCCTGAATCTGGGTTGTCGCCTGGAAGATGCTAATAATAAGCCCTACTACCAGCGCAATGATCATCATAGGGGCACTCGCTTTCAGGATCGTAAACACTGCCTGACTGGCAAGCTTTACTATAAATTCGGAACTCATAGTTCCCCCTCCATTCCACTACGTAACAAAGCTTTGTAATAACGATTTAACCACAAGATACCAACCATCAACTAGCACAAAAAGTAATATTTTAAAAGGTAAAGAGATCATAACGGGCGGCAGCATCATCATTCCCATCGCCATAAGCGTACTAGCAATGACCATGTCGATGACCAGAAAAGGAATAAAAATTTTGAAGCCCATATTGAAGGCGGTCTTCAGTTCGCTGATTGCGTATGCGGGTATGAGTGCTGTAATCGGTGCATCTGCAATATTAGCAGGCTTGGGAGCCTTGGTATAATCCAGAAACAATTGAAGATCTTCTGCCCTCGTTTGTTTAGCCATGAACTGCTTCATTGGCAAAGCCGCTTTATTCAACGCCTCTGATTGAGTAAGTTCATGTCGGAGGTAGGGCTGATAAGCTGTTTCATTGATTTCACCTAATGTAGGTGCCATCACGAATAAGGTCATGAATAAGGCCAAGCCGATAAGGACTTGGTTTGGCGGCATCTGCTGTGTACCTAATGATGTTCGAACAAAACCGAGTACAATAATGATACGAGTAAAACAGGTCATCAGAATGAGTATCGCAGGTGCTAAACTCAGAATCGTAACCATCAGAATAATCGAAATAGCATCCGTACCACCAGCCTCTTCATCCCCACCAATTTGAATCTTGATGTCTGAAAGAGGGTTAGGATTAATCACGCTTGGAGAAGGACTTGGCGATACAACTGGCGATGCTGTCACTACAGAAGTTAAAAAAAAGAAAAGAAGAGCCAGGAGCGGTAAAAGCGCCAAAAATTTCTTACTCATTTTCCCTGTCCTGCCGTTCAATCTGCTTGCTGCTAACCGCATCTTCCTGCATCCATTCTTCCACACTCTTTCTGCGGTTTTTCATAGCGTCCATCCTGTCTTGAAAAATCTGTCCAAAATTGGATTGTTCCTCAGGCTGTATACTTGTTCCTTTGCGCTTGTCTTTCAACCATTGTAATACAGTTGGAAAACCATTTATCGGACTTTGAACACGTTCTGTCGATTTCCGAATCATTTCTGCTTCCAGTGGATCCTCTACTTTGGCGAGAAGTGTAACGTTCTCCCCAACTCCTAAAATGTAGAATATACCACCTATTTCTATAATTTGTACGGATTTATTCTGACCAAGTGGTGCCCCGCCTATGGAACGAATCGTTCTACCCGGCAAGGAATAACGATTCTTCCGGGCAACGATTCGAATAATCAGAAAAAAGAGTCCTACGACAATCAGCATATAAATAACGACCATGAGCATATCCGTTGAGTTTGTTAAATCACCCTTGAGCCAAACTATGGAATTAGCATGAATGATCACAGTAAGCTTAACCTAACGTCTTCCTGATGGCTTCAATTACCCGATCCGTTTGGAAGGGCTTAACAATAAAGTCCTTCGCACCGGCTTGGATTGCATCGATAACCATTGCTTGTTGGCCCATAGCAGAACACATAATTACCTTAGCATTTGGATCAATCTTCTTTATTTCTTTTAGTGCATGTATACCATCCATCTCAGGCATTGTAATATCCATCGTAATCAAGTCGGGACGAACTTCTTTAAATTTTTCAATTGCTTGCGACCCATCATTTGCTTCTCCACAAACCTCGAAACCATTCTTTGTTAGAATATCTCTGATCATCATTCTCATAAAAGCTGCATCATCTACGATCAAAATTCGGTTAGACATTGTTTGTAGCCCTCCTAGTTTATTGAATCTTTTGGATTCGTTCCCATTGGTTAATAATATCAGTTACACGCACACCAAAATTCTCATCGATAACAACAACTTCACCTTTTGCTATGAGCTTGTTGTTTACCAGAATATCGACTGGCTCCCCTGCAAGCTTGTCCAGTTCGACAATTGAGCCTTGAGAAAGCTGGAGAATATCTTTAATGAGCATCTTAGAACGACCAAGTTCCACTGTTACTCTTAAAGGAATATCAAGCAGCAGATTCAAGTTGGTTTCCTCGGACTGTGGTACCAGACCAGGCGTAAATCCAGCAAACTGCGCTGGTTGTACATTGATGTTGCGGTTTGGTTGTGTAGGAATGCCAAAGCCCCCTTGTGCATAACCGTATTGCTGGCCTTCTTGCGGCATACCCGGATAAGGTGGATACCCATAAGGTGGCTGTGTATAGCCCGCAGGAGGCTGTTGATAAGCTGCCTGAGAATAAGGTGCCGCTTGGGGTTGATATTCAGGCTGCGGGGGGGGCACAGGCTGCTGGTAAGGCGGTAGACCCGTCTCATGCGGTTTCGACCCGTGTTGTCCAGCATGAGAATTCGCTAGACGTGCTGAATCAATCTTCAACTTGTCAGACTCTACATTAGCAGATGAATGATAGACTGGCTCAGGATCAGCCGAATCGACACCCATCAGAATGTTGACCATCTCTCGAGAGAAGTTAACCGGTAAAAGCTGCATGAGCGATGAATCGATCAAATCTCCGATCTTCAATCGAAAAGATATCTTTACAAAACATTCTTCGTCAGGAAAATCGCTTTTTCCTTCTTCTGAAGATAAATCCATTATATCAATTCCCGGAGGAGAAATGTTGACCATCCGGTTAAATATTGTCGACATAGAGGTGGCCGAGGAACCCATCATTTGATTCATAGCCTCTTGAACAGCGCTGACATGCAGTTCACTTAGCTCTGTATTCTCAAGCCCAGTACCATTCCCTCCCATCATCAGGTCGGCAATCACCTGCGCGTCTCTCACTGCAATCACGAGTAGATTGATACCATGAAACCCATCCACGTAATTAACATGGACACTGACATGAGGCTTAGGGAATTCTTGTTTGAGGTCCTCCCTACGTAACATGGAAACTTTCGGAGTCGTAATTTCAACTTTTTTGCCAAGTAATGTCGACAAAGCCGTTGCAGCACTACCGAAAGTAATATTACCTATTTCCCCAAGTGCATCCTTCTCTAATGATGTAAGGTAGTCTTCCAAAGATGGGCTCTCTTCGACATGTGCGTCCTCTGATGTTTGCTTTAGGAGCGCATCGATTTCCTCTTGTGACAAGTAATCTCTGTTATTCGCCACTATCTTCCACTCCCTCGCTAACAATCTGCGTGATTTGAACAGCTGATTTCCCCTTGATGGTTCCAGGGCTTCCGATAAACTTCGTCATATTTCCTACTTTGACTATGAGACCTTCTTCAACTGGCTTATTCAAGCTGATGACATCCCCACGTGAGAGACTTAAAAACTCCTGAATCGTCAATTGGGATTCCCCAAGTTCTGTTACGAGATTAAGCTTTGCACGATTGATGCGTTCTTCAAGCGCCTCATATTCTTCTGGTGTCTTACTCTTTTTCTGAGTGACGAACATATGATGAACAGATAAACGCGGCATGATAGGTTCAATAACGACATGTGGGATACACAGGTTAATCATACCCGTGGTTTCCCCAATCTTCGTACTGAGTGATATGAGCGCAATTGTATCATTAGCAGAAGCGATTTGCATAAATTGCGGGTTGGTCTCTAGTGAATCCTGACGAGGTATAATATCTGCTACCGTCTTCCAAGCCTCCTGCAGAGTGTCAAGAGCACGTCCGAACATTCGCTCCATGATTACCGTCTCTATTTCAGTCAATACGGTTATTTTCCCAGTGATGGTTCCTGAACCACCCAGCATTCGATCCAACATAGCGTATGCCACATTAGGATTAACCTCTAAGACCATTCTTCCCTCGAGTGGCTCCGCTTCGAAAATATTGAGAATCGTCATCTTGGGAATAGAACGAATAAACTCATCGTACGGCAGTTGTTCAACTTGTACAACATTAATCTGGACAAACGTACGCAATTGGGTAGAGAAATAAGTCGTTAAAAGTCTGGCAAAATTTTCATGTATCCGCGTTAAGCTTCGGAGATGGTCTTTGGAGAATCTCGTGGCTCTCTTGAAATTGTAGCCGCGGATTTTTTTTTGGGTCTCTTCTTTTTTCAACTCCTCCGCATCCATTTCACCAGAGGATAGAGCCGCGAGTAAGGCATCAATCTCATTTTGCGAGAGCACGTCAACCATAAATGTCACCTCCCCGAAAGCGATATATTCCTGATTATTGCACGATCAACTCTGTTATGTTAATCTGCATGATTTTTCCCTCTTCAAGAAACGTATTAATTTTGTTAATCAAGAGTGTAGCAAGAAAATCCTGCCCTTTACTACCCGATAACTCTTCTGAAGTGAGGTCTGCTAACGTCTGATTAATAATACTGCGAACCCGCTTGTCGTAATTCTCAAACTCTTTGAATCCTTCTTCATTGCTTAGTTCAAAAGCGAAACTAGCTTTCACTGCACTCCTGCTGCCCTTTAAATTCGTAATCATTCCCTCAATCACAAATGTTAGTTTCTTTACTTCTTCTGCTGTTAATTTTTTGCTAGTGACCTCTCCAACCGATTCAACTGCCCTTGTACCAGGATCAGCGGAAGCACTTTTTGAATCAAGTGCTCTATAGAGAAAAACAGTTGCCAAAGCGATTAAGACAATAACAAATGTGAGTGCTAAGGCGAGTGGAAGCAACTTTTTCTTCATCATTTACAATTCCTCCGATTCCATGCTCATGACACTTGCTCTATTAGCACCGATGGTTTGTAAGTAAAGGATCGTCCTACGAATCACTTCCTCCAAACCCTCGAGTACCGTAACTTTCTTACCTGTTGTCAAAGTAATCATGGTGTCCGGTGTGCTTTCAATCGTTTCAATAAGTAAAGCATTAACAATCATTTCTTTTCCATTAAGCCTAGTTACGGTGATCAAGCGTGTTCCCCTCCTAAATGGGCGGAAGCTAAAAGCCTCTTTACTAAAAACACTTCTGGAAAGCACGGAGTGAGTCGCCTCACTCCGAACCTCCAATTATATTAGCGTTTTAGATTAACAATTTCTTCAAGAATACTGTCAGAAGTGGTAATTATCCGGGAATTTGCTTGAAATCCACGTTGTGCTACGATCATTTCAGTAAACTCGCTAGTTAAATCCACATTAGACATCTCAAGTTGACCCGAAATAATAGCGCCATTACCGTTCGTATTGGCTGAACCTACCGTAATCTCTGTTACCCCTTCTCCTAAAGCTGTCTGAGTTCCCCGGTACAGGTTGCCTCCAATTTTTTCTAGTCCGCCTGGGTTAGGAACGCTCACGACACCAATCTTTAAATCAAGCGGGGTAGCGTTACCATCCGCATCAATGGACATGATAGAACCGTCATTTCCGATGGCAAAGGAGGTTACTTCTTCATCAAGTTGGATAATTCCACCGCCCTCTGCCGCAAGCACAAACATTCCGTCGGAATTAACTAGGCGTCTGTTCGAATCCAGAGTGAAATTCCCGGCTCTTGTTAAGTAGGTCGATTCAGAGTCCGTTCCCGATGTTACTGCAAAAAAACCATCTCCGTCAATCCTCAAATCCGTAGGGCCATTAGTTGTCATTGCACTACCCGGTGTGTGAACCGTGTCGATCGCTCCTACCGAAACGCCAAGACCGATCTGCTTAGCGTTGACTCCACCCGTTTCAGCTGTAGGAGAAGTGGCGCCGGCTACCGACTGACTTAAGATATCCTTAAACATGACACGACCGGCTTTGAACCCGATTGTATTAACATTCGCAATGTTATTGCCAATGACATCAAGCTTTGTTTGAAACCCGCGCATACCGGAAATACCCGAATATAAAGATCTTAACATTAGTTTAAAACCTCCTGTAGGTTTATAATGATGGGTTGCATCCGTCGCTCAGCAAACCCGAGGCTCCCGGTTAGGGCCAGCCCTTAAAAAATTAGCTTCGTTCTCACGTCAGGATAACGGCGCTATCGATCTGTGTAAATACGTTTTCTTTCATTGATGCACCATCCATTGCAGTTACAATGGTTCGATTCTTCACATTGACAATGAGTGCCATATCCTTCAACAGAATCAAAGAATCCTTAGCGCCCTTCGCCTCTGCCTTGTCAATGGCTGAACGAATCTGCTCCAATTGTTCCGGCTTTAGGTTAACGCCTCTTTGCTG
>JACMJI010000109.1 GCA_014380705.1 Gorillibacterium sp.
CCTCTGCTGAGGCCGCTACGGCATCGGAGACTCGCCTTAAAGTGGTGGAGATCGCTAAGTCGTACCAAGATAGAGTCCAATATGTTTATGGCCAGCGAGATGAAAGCAAGTTAATCTTCGACTGCTCGTCGTTTACTCAGTTCGTTTTCAAGAAGGTTGGAATTCGTATTGGCTGGGGAGCAACTGCACAAACTAAATATGGTGATAAGATCGCATTAGCCTCCAATTTGAAAATTGGTGATTTGATAATATTCTCCAAGCCGACTGATTATACTAAAATTGGGCATGTGGGTATGTACATCGGCAAAGGCAAATTTATTCACAACCTTAACCCCGCTAATGATGTTGTAATTAGTGATTTAACAACAGGCAGCTGGAAAAAACGTTTTATGTTCGGAACTCGGGTCATCAAGTAATTTAAAGCTGATTTAAAAATGCAAAATGGTCGACGGAGCATTATATCCGCTTGAATCATCAGCTTTTGGGGACAAGTTACAGATTCGTTATAGAAATGGTAAAAGGCCCTGTTAAACACCGAATGGTGAAGGCGGGGCCTTTTCCGATTTTAGGGAATGCTTATAAAGGTGAACCACTAATTTGGCAGGTTTCGTCATCTAAAAATCATTTAGAAAGAATGTAAGTTGTAGAATCAACTTCCGTGATAAATCGACTAGGCACGCCAATTGTATAAAGTTTTAAAAGATGCATTGCTCGAGTGCAGGCTGTATAGAACAGCTTGCGTTCACTTTCTCGGTGGTAATTGCTGGCGGACGCGTCATAGAGGAGTACAGCGTCAAATTCGACTCCTTTGGCCAGATAAGAAGGGATAACGGATATGCCTTTTTCGAAACTTAAGGTATCCTTCGTGATGAAATGGGAGGGAAGATCGTCTGCCATTTTATTTAGAAGTGAATAGGCATCCTCGCATTCCACAGCTGTTTTGCATATCACGGCAATCGTATCAAAACCTTGCGTCCGAAGTCCCTTGAGATCCGCGATAAGCTTTAGGGCACGTTCTTGATCGTCCTTCAGAGATATCACTTCAGGCATATCCCCATGACGATTAAACGGGTGAATGTCCGCTCCATCTACAAGCATTCCGCGAGTGAATTCGACGATTTCATGAGTAGAACGATAGCTTTGCTTCAATATGATGCGTTCCGTCTCTGCTTCACCATACAACTGAGCGATAAAAGTATTGTCGACAAAAGAAGTGGAGTGAGTGAAGATGGCTTGGTTGAAATCACCGAGTACTGTCATGCGCGCACGCGGAAAGAGTCGCTTGAGAAACTCAAACTGAAAAGGGGAGTAATCCTGTGCCTCATCAAGCAGTACATGTCGTACTTGAGTATTGGTCTGAAAGCCCTCCACAAGCTCCTTTAAATAGAGGAAGGGAGTGCAATCCTCGTGGAATAACTCCATCTCGTTAAGCTTAGCTGTGGTCTGAGAAACGATGTCATCCCATAGTTTGGGGAGTTGAGTTTCGTACGCAAGGCCATCACTGGCAAGCTTTCGGATTAACTCGGCATTCTCGAACATCTGACGATACAATGCGATAACATCAGCAAATTTCAGCTCGCTGAGAAAACGGCGAAGTGGTTTGAAGTGTTCTTTAACCACCATTTGGCGGAGGATTTCTTCTTCTGACTCGGCATCATCGAAGCTATAATCATTACCTTCCTGTTGGTTACGCGACTTCACGTAAGCTCGTTGATATTGATCTTTATCGAGGTAATCCAGTTCTTCCTGTACCCAGTCGGCCTGACGCTCTGCAGTCTCAAGCTTAGCCACTTCTTTAACCAACCAATCCTTCAATAACTCCATACGATTGGATAAGCGGGTGGAGGGTTCAAAGCTATAGAAATGACTCTTGATCTGTTCGGAGGAAATTAGGACGCGATTCTGGAAGATCAGATCACGAAAAATCATCCCCTCCTGCTCCAAATGCACCTTATAGTTATGAATGGCTTGCAAGAAAGCACTTGATGCTTTGTAGCGAATACCCTCGAGACGGGCTTCAAAATCGGTATTCTTCTCAGCCGTTAATACAAACTCCATCTGTTCGAAAGGACTTTCCAGCTTGAAAATAGCGCCAAGAGAGTAGTCCAGGAATTCATGAAAGGTTGTCTGCTGCATATTCTCTTCGCCAAGCTCTGGAAGAACAGAAGCAACGTAGCTATTGAACATAGGGTTGGGGGAGAAGAGGACAATTTGATCCGCTTTAAGAAACCCTCTGTAACGATAAAGCAGATAGGCAACACGTTGGAGGGCGGCAGAGGTTTTACCACTGCCGGCTGCACCCTGAACGATCAACATCCGGCTTCCCACATTACGGATGATGCGATTCTGTTCCTTCTGGATGGTCGCCACAATGCTTTTCATCTGGGAATCAGCGCTGCGACCTAAAGCTTTCTGCAGCAATTCGTCTCCGATGGTCACACCAGTGTCGAACATCGTCTGAATGCTGCCATCACGAATCATATACTGTCGCTTCAGCTCCAAGGTGCCATTAATGACTCCAGAGGGGGTATCATATTTAACTGGTCCTGGCGGATAATCGTAATATAGACTGGCAATAGGTGTTCGCCAATCGTAAACATAGAAGCTGCCGTCATCATCATCCATAAATGAAGATAAACCAATGTAGAACGGTTCGGCCTCAGATCCATCTGTAGCTTCTTCATGAAAATCAATCCTTCCGAAATAAGGAGCAGGGAGGAGGCGCTTCATGCCATTTAGTCGATTATCCCGATAGCGATGGCTCATTTCACGCTCGGTGAGAACCTCGGCTTGTTGCCGCATGCTAGCATAGGTTTCCGTTAGATCGTCAGGATTACTTAAGTTAACGGAGACATCGTCCCAGAAATGAGTCCGGATATCCACGACCTGGCTGCGCAATTCGCCAACCTCAGGTTCTAACCGAATAATCTCCTGACGAAGAAGAGAGGTAACCTGATTAACACGTGCTTGCTCTAAGCTCAATTCCTTTTCGTAATCGGTGAGTTCCTCAGACATGCGGATGTGCCCCTTTTTTTGTAAGTATAAACTGCTTGACGGATGGATGATTAATTGCTATAATTATATTGAAGAGTTATGCTATAAAGTTTTATTTTATCAACAGTTCTTATACTCTACCATCTCAATGGAAATAATACAATGACTTCTAAAACCAACACGTCATGTGTTGGTTTTATTGTGTATATAGAAGAAGATGACCATTCCTCCAAAAGAGGGTGGTCATCTTCTTATTTGGCGTATTAGAATACTTTCGTCGTCCAAGACTCACAGTTCCATACGTCAGTTGCGACATCCTGATAAAACTCAGGTTCGTGACTGATCAGTATAATACTGCCTTTATAAACTTGCAGCGCCCGTTTGAGCTCTTCTTTGGCATCCACGTCCAAGTGATTCGTCGGCTCATCCAGTACAAGCAGATTGGATTCTCTGTTGAGCAGCTTACACAAGCGGACCTTGGCTTTCTCGCCACCACTAAGCACCTCAACCTTGCTCTCGATGTGCTTTGTTGTCAGTCCACAGCGGGCAAGAGCGGCACGGACTTCGGCTTGGCTCATGTACTGGAATTCATTCCAAACTTCCTCAATACAGGTATTGTAGTTAGAGCCTTTAATTTCTTGCTCGAAATAACCGATGTTGAGGTAATCTCCAAGCTCAACCGATCCAGCTAGCGGATAAATTTGACCAAGAATGCTGCGTAGAAGCGTGGTCTTGCCAATTCCATTTGCGCCCACAAGAGCAATCTTCTGTCCGCGTTCCATCAGCAAGGTTAGTGGACGAGATAGTGGCTCATCGTAGCCGATGACCAGATCCTTGGCCTCAAAAACGCTGCGCGCAGAGGCACGGGATTCCTTGAATTGAAATACGGGCTTTGGCTTATCCTTAGCGAGCTCAATGATGTCCATGCTGTCCAGTTTTTTCTGACGAGACATCGCCATGTTGCGAGTAGAGACTCGGGCTTTGTTACGGGCAACAAAGTCCTTCAGTCCAGCGATTTCCTGCTGCTGCCGTTTAAATGCAGACTCTAGCTGCTGCTTCTTCGCTCCATGCTGGTGCTCGAAGGTTTCATAATCGCCTACGTAGCGATCCAACTTCTGGTTCTCCATGTGGTAGATCAGATTGATGACGCTATTCAGGAAGGGAACATCATGAGAGATGAGGACAAAAGCATTCTCGTACTCCTGTAGATATCGCTTCAGCCATTCGATATGCTGCTCATCTAAATAGTTAGTGGGCTCATCCAAGAGGAGGATATCCGGCTTCTCAAGCAACAGCTTAGCTAGAAGAATTTTTGTCCGTTGACCACCACTGAGCTCGTTCACATCTCGGTCAAGACCAATTTCATCTAAACCAAGTCCGCGGGCAATTTCTTCAACCTTCGCATCGATGGTGTAAAAATCGTTTGAGGTCAGGGTGTCTTGAATGGTACCGACCTCCTCAAGCATCCGTTCTAGATCATCTGGAGAAGCTGAGCCCATATCGCCGTAATATTGATTCATCTTCGCTTCCATATCGAAGAGATAGCTAAAAGCGGTGCGCAGAGCATCCCGGACAGATTGTCCCTTCTGGAGGATCGCATGTTGATCCAGATAACCAACACGTACATTACGGGACCATTCGACCTTGCCAGAATCCGGTTCCAGCTTACCAGTAATGATATTCATAAAAGTTGACTTGCCTTCGCCATTGGCACCGAATAGTCCAATGTGCTCCCCCTTAAGCAAACGAAAGGATACATCATTGAATATGGCCCGATCGCCGAAGCCGTGGCTTATGTTTTTAACGGTTAATATGCTCATAATCGACAACCTTTTCATAAGTTCTAGTCTTGCTCGTACTACATCCTTTTAATTATAGACTGAATAGGAGCATAAACTCAACAGGTAACTGTGTAATTTAACATTTGGGAATGGATTTGTATAGCTAATCTTTCGCTTGCTTCCGTTTCTATAACCCGCTAAGGTGGAGATAGTAGCAATATTTAGGAGGATGATTTGCTTTTGATACGAAACGGATTATTTATAGATAAAGGTCTCGATCAAGCATGGCATAAACAGATCAAAGAATTAGAGCAACGATGCAACGCCTATGATGGCATAACGCTAAAAATGCACTGGGAGATGCTGGAGAAAAGGTCCCCTGAGGAAATCAATGATTTTCTTTGGTTGGAGGATGGCAACATCGTTGGAATCTACTCTTTGTGTAACTTTATTGCTGGAGAATCTGAGATTGCGGCGATGGTGGAACCTGATTTCCGTCGAAGGGGCATCATGACCGAGCTGAAAAAAGCAGCAGAAGCAGAGGCAGGCAAACGAGGCATTAAGAAATTGGTTTATGTGTGTCCTGAGCGTTCGCTTTCTGGTAAAGCCTACCTATTTGCCCAAAAGCTTGAGGTTACTTATTCGGAGTATGGCATGGAATGGTCTGAGTTAATTCTACAGCCAAACCTAGAGCATAAGAAGGAAAGAACTATTCCCCCTGTCAGACTTCGGCAAGCTGGAAGTGATCAGCGAGATCGACTGATTGCACTGGATGTGCAAGGCTTTGGAGATAGTCCAGAGAATGCGGCTAGCTATGTTGATTTGGTACTTGGCAATGCACCGGAGGATCGAGCTTTTATAGCGGAGATTACTGAGGATGAGGGTCACCAGGATACCTTTGTGCAAATTGGAAAGCTATGTATAAATGTCAGGGATGGGGTGGGTTTCATTTTTGGTTTCTCAGTTATTCCCGCTTACCGGGGACTTGGCTATGGAAGAGCAATTCTGCTCCTCGCCATTGAACGGCTTCATGAGGAGAATTTGGAAGCTATTAAGCTTGAGGTCCAAACCAACAACCGCAAAGCGCTTGGCTTATATCACGACTGTGGTTTTAAGGAAACCAACGTCAATGATTATCACGAGCAATGGCTAGCATGACAAAAAGTACTTAATAAATCCGAGTTGCTTGATGAAGGAGTGTAGAAAATGAGTTTGATCTCTACCGCAAATCAGATCAGAATCGTCGAATATGAACGTTCTTACGCAGCCGCTGTTGCAGAGATGTGGAACCGCAGCAATGAAAGCTGGGGGGGAGGCAATCAGCAGCGTACTACCGAAAGCGTTGAACAGGATTTGGGAAACTCGATCAATCTACATACTTTTCTTGCAGTGGACGGTGATGAGGTTGTTGGTTTCTGCAGCTTCTCTCATTATCGCAATGATGAGGGTGCACTCTATGTGCCCCTGCTCAACGTTCGCCCAGACTACCACAGTAAGAAGATTGGTAAAGCACTTATTCTTAAGTCCGTAGAGAAAACGGTAGAGATGGGTTGGCCCAGGCTGGATCTGTTTACTTGGGCGGGTAATACAAAAGCGGTCCCTATGTACAAGAAATGCGGGTTTTTCTGGGAAAAGAAAGACAACAGCGTTCATCTCATGAATTTTATCCCTACCGTTCTCCAGACAGAAGCTTTAAAGCCATATATGGATAGAATAGATTGGTATGCGGATAGTACGCGATCCATTGAGATTAAGCCAGATGGGGTAAAGCGCGATGGAATGTTCGACTGTTTTGAATATTCATGGGCAGTTGACGGACAGATCCTAAGAGTCGAATTTGAAAAGACGGGACGAGGCCTCCATGCGCTTGATACGCCGGATTACACCATCGAGACGGAAATTGCCGAGCATGATCTTGTCTTTGGAAAATCTTATACCGTTCGTTACCATATTGTCAGCAAAACAGGTCAGCCTATCCTTTGCGAAATAAACGGACGTGATGATAAGAACATTCGTTTTGAGTTAAAGCAGACGATAGCTGTTACGGATCGAATGACAGTGGAAGGCGAGTTCTTCGTTGATCCGATTCTGGAGGAACAGAGCGATTGGAAGACGCATCCGGTCGTGATGTCGGAATGGATCATTAATGGCCGAAAAGCTGAGTTTCGAACAGGGATTGCCCCTAAATTTCCTGCAAAGGTTTCAATCTCTGGCAATGAGCATGTGCAATATCTGCACATGAAGGAAGAATTGTATCTCAATTATGAGAACCATTTTAATGAAACGGCGACATTTACCTTTGAGTTACCTTCAACCCAGCAGGTTGAGTTTCATGAGAAACAGATTTCAATTACAATTCCAGCGAAAGCGAAGGCCTCTGTACCGGTTTCCTATGTACTAAAAGAGTTTGGTGTTTATTCCGCCGAGGTTGCTGTTCAAGCTCAGTTGATCTCTGGGGAACAGGTACATTTTGAACGTAAACTCAGTTGGATATTCAAAGGTTTAACAGGTCGTTTTAGCGGAGAAGACAGTGAATATTGGTATGCCAATAATGGTGCATTCACACTGGTACTCAATAAACAGAATAATGATCTTTCGTTTCGATGTGATCACTATGATTATGGCAGCTGGTGGAGCTTTCCGAAGCTAGGTAAGCCCTATTCTGCTGAATTTGCCAAGAAAAAAGCGGAAGCTGTTCGTTTCTATGCAGAAGATGATGTCCAAGTGATGGAGGCCTTTTATCAATCGGAGGACTTTCCTGGATTAGCTATCCGTTCTATCGTACGCTTGCAGACCAACGGCTTGATCGAACATTATTATATTCTGGATAATGAATCCGGTGAGACCACACCAGATTCCCTACAGCTCATGGAGTGCTTCCGGTTTGAACCGAACCGAATGGTTCTCCCTTACGATGGAAGTTACCTCGACCTTAATGATTCGCATGCAGGCAGCTTTGATCATTGGGAGACGAATCGAATCAGCGAGAATTGGCTCTATAGCCGAGGGGATAAGCTTTCACGCGGACTCTGTTGGAGCCCTTGTCAAACGCTTGTCAAAAGCGATTGGTTTCTTGGACTAGAGCATCCCGCAGGGGGACTGCTTACCGGGCAATCGATTCGAACGGAATCGACCTATCTGGCCATGGGTACCTTTTCTGATTGGTGGGACTTCCGCTCGTTTGCCCGACAGCGTCGTGAGCTAGAAATTCCTGCGCTTGCCGACCATCTGGAGCTTCGTGCCAATGCAGGCAACCCGTTCGTTAAAGATGCCTATGAGTTAATCGTCGTAGAGCGCAAGAATAAGCCTTTGGATGGACAATTGACGATTAGGGCAAGGGATGGGGAGGTTGCCTCTGTTCATTTCGCTGCGGAAACGGATGACCGCAGGGTTAATTTCACTAAGCAGGCTGCGAAATTCGGTGCAGTAGATCGTATTGTCCTCGATTATGCTGGACGTGATGTATTGCAGGAACGATCTACAGCCGTATTTACCCTGTCGGATCAGTCTATCGAGCAGCAAACATTCGTTGGACCAGCCGGTCAAAGCTTTCGAGTAAGCAATGAAATGCTGACTCTGGAAGCAGCCCCTGCATTCGGCAACGTCGCTTATTCTCTAAAATACAATGGGGAAGAATGGCTGGACACTTCGTTCCCCACTCCGGGACCTCGCTCTTGGTGGAACCCGTGGCATGGCGGACTTGGTATGGAAGTCCAGGGTATGTCCGGCTACAGTCTGCAAGAGGAGGAACGAAGGGGAGACTTCGTTTCCTTAAATGATTCTCTTGGAAACCCGTGGTCAGGTATTCGTCTCACAGCTCGAATTGAGAAGCATGAGGCTAATCGAGGCTTAGTCATTGAGCAATACTATCTTTTATTGCCCGGTGTACCTATCCTATGTAAGGTGAACCGGATTGTAAATGAAACGGGCATAAGTTATCCTCGTTATCATCTGACAGACCGAAACTATTTTCTTGCAGGTGAGCCGCAAACAAGTGGGTGGATGGAGGTTCCTGACGGGCCGCGTTATCGTCTTGCCACTCATGAAATTGAGATTCAAGTGAAGGGCATGCTCCGGATCGGCTCTGATCATCGCTCGTCCATGCTTCATGTCGCTTATCAATACCCAAATGCTTACGGATGGTCTTATACAAACAATTTACTGTATAACCAAGGATTAGTGCATACTACACCCTTGCCATCGAGCTGTACTGCCTGGACGAAACCTGTTTTTTATCTGTTAGGCGACCAAATACTGAAGCAAAGTGACCTTCAAAGCTTAACCAGCATTCGATTTGGATATTAATTCTCAATCTTATTAAGGGAGGCCATGGTACATCATGTCCATAATCGATATTCATGTTCACCTTTCAAATATTGAGAGCTTTCGTCAAACCGCAGTAGAGGTGTCTGGTGTTGATTATTCTGCTGAAGGATTAAAGCGGGAATATGACCATTGCGGTGTTGTTCTTGGTGTCGGTATGGGTGTAACGGAGCAGAGTAAGGGGGCTTTCCCAGATGTCTCCTCTGAAAACCCGATGGGTCTTGACCTGGAGTCTGCAGTACCTCCCTTTCTGATGGAATGTGTAGGCATCAACCCTGTGAAACTAGTCGGGGGCGATACTTCCGCTGAGCTTACCCGCATTGAAAAGCGACTGATGGATGAGGACGTTGCTGGAATCAAGCTATATGCAGGCTATTATCATCACTATGTCTATGATAAGGTTTATGGACCGATTTATGAGCTTGCAAAGCATTATAAGCTTCCCGTTGTTATTCATACCGGAGATACGTATTCAATGAATGGTCTGTTGAAGTACTCGCATCCTTTAACGGTAGATGAGCTTGCCCTGCAGCAGCGGGACGTTACCTTCATGCTCTGTCATCTGGGTGATCCCTGGGTGATGGATGCAGCAGAGGTTGTGTCAAAAAACCCTAATGTATATGCGGATTTATCTGGTCTCGTTGTAGGGGATCGCGAGAAATTTGAGCGATTTATGAATGAGCAGCTATTTATGGATCATTTTCGCCGTGCACTGATCTTTGCGGATCATTATGATAAAATGCTGTTCGGCACAGATTGGCCCTTAGCATCGATTGAATTGTATATTGAATTCGTGCGTAGACTTGTGCCTGAGAAGTTCCATGACGCTGTGTTTTATAATAATGCCCTGCAGCTGTTTCCTCGAGTGAAGAAAAGGCTTGGTACGTCATAGGCTTCGCTGATAATTCCAATGATTTAACAAGAAAAAGGATCGCATTCCCTAAGCCGATTTTGGCCTAGTGAGTGCGATCTTTTTAAAATGCTCCCATCAACTCCAGTTTATTAATCATCACCGTACAAATCGGGGCGCCGATCAGCAAACAGGGGAATGCTCTTACGGACCTCATCGACAAGTTTCAGATCAAGAGTAGCGGATATCAACGCTTCCTCCTCGCCTGCTTCGGCAAGCACGTTGCCCCAAGGATCGATGATCATCGAGTGACCAGCAAAAACATGCATGGGGTCGGAGCCGGAGCGGTTACAGGCAACAATAAAGCATTGATTCTCGATCGCACGACTAATCAACAAAGCCCTCCAATGATCCAGACGAGCGAGTGGCCACTCTGCCGGTACAAAGAGAATGGAAGCGCCATTTATTGTATGCGCTCGTATCCATTCAGGAAATCGGATATCATAGCAGATGACGCCACTACACACTAACCCATCCAACGTAAATAATCCTTTTTGGTTCCCAGGCAGTAGGTAACGGTGTTCATCCATCGGTTGAAAGAGATGAACCTTGTTATATTCACCGAC
>JACMJI010000110.1 GCA_014380705.1 Gorillibacterium sp.
ATGCTATTTGCATTTAGAACAAGCAAGTTTTTCACAGCTTGAGCCTGCTCATCCATTGCATCTAAAGAAATAAATTCACCCAAGTAACGGACCAGAACTCCTTTAAAGAGCGCCCCATCTCTATCGCCCTCGGAAGGGAGCATCCCTGTTGCTGGGCTGGTCATTTGCTCCTGCACATAGGAAACCGTCCGCCGTGCGTCCGCCAAATATGCAGGATCATGAGTCGCCTTGAATAGCTCCACACCAGCACCGATGTATACGCCTTGCCCATACGTAAACTTCCAGTCGCTATCGACTACTCCGTCTCCCTGCCGATTAATGCCATCCCAGACGAGACCTGTCACTGGATCGACGAGCGTCTCCTTCTGCCATCGATAAATTCGGCGTGCCCATTCCAGATCTTCCGCATTACCCAGCAATTTATAAAGCCGCGCAGCCAAAATAACAGCCGGAGCATTAGCTGGTGTGTTCTTATAATCAAGCTGTTCCTTCCGCCAAGCTATACCGCCGCCGCTGCCATCATTCCAGCCCGTTTGTATATCCTTCCAAAGAAGCAAGGCCGTTTCTTTATATCTTTCTTCACCTGTAGCTTCAAATGCTCGCAACCAGGCCAAGGCCATCCATTCCATATCATCGTAGTAATCGTTAGGGAAAACTCCCGCATTTCGATTTTGGATACCTTCATAAATGGCAGCTAGCTTATTCTTGTATCGTTCATCATTTGTTCGCAGATAACCATCCGTCAACACATCCACTGCATGGGCCTGCCACCAATAATTGAATGGGTCTGTGCACAGTTGAAGGATGCAAGGCTCGGCGTTATTAAACAGTCCGCGTTTATCATCCCAAAACGATTCCAACAACGCATTTTGTCCAAGCTCGGCCCGCGCCTGCCAATTATTGTTTTTTTGCTCAACTGCGGACTGATGGGCTTTGTTATACAGAAAGCCGGAGACGAAGATGATAAGGATCATTAAGGTAGCAAGAATATATACCCTCTGCTTCTTTTTCAAAGGAACACCTTCTTTGGACGTTTTCTTTAGCCTTTCACCCCGCTAAACGCGATTCCCTGTACAAAATATCGTTGAAGAAAAATAAACAGGATTAGAATCGGCAGAATAGCGACCAACGCACCAGCCATCATCGGACCATAATCCGTTTGATAGTTGTAAGAAAAGGCTTGGAGTCCCATTTGGATGGTATGCTTCGCTGGATCATTGAGTACGATCATTGGCCAGAGGAAGGAATTCCAACCGGCTTGGAAGGTAAAAATACCGAGCGTAGCTAGTGCTGGTTTGGTCAAAGGAAGATAAATCCGCCAGAAGATTCTGAACTCTCCCGCTCCCTCGATTCTTGCCATTTCCATCATGTCGCTGGGCAGAGTCAAAAAGAACTGACGCATGAAGAACACAGCAAAAGTCCCTGCTGCTCCCGGCAAGATAACGGCCCAGAAGGAATTGAGCAGACCGTGACCCCCAGCACCCAGAATATTGTTACCGCCAACCAGAGGAAGATGGGTCAATACATAATAACTGGGGATCATGGTCACCACACCCGGAATCATCATCGCCACCAACAGAATTCGAAACACCGGTTTATTTAACTTGAAATTCAGCTTGGCAAAAGCATAACCACCAAGAGAGCCAAAGAACAGTTTAGCTAGAACACCCATTACCGCTAGATAAAATGAATTCCGAAAGTACAAGAGAAAGGGAACCGTCTGAAACGCGCTCTTATAATGCTCAAATGTAAATCTACTGGGAAACCATTTTAAGGGGTTAGCAAAAATTTCATTGTCTGGTTTTAGTGAAGTAAGCACACTCCAGAAGAAGGGCAGAAACATGGCCACTGAAACAGTGATCGCAAGCACATAAAACAGCAAGCTCCTGATGGTCCGGCTAAGCGAAACATTTCGTTTGATTTGAGTATCCATCCTAATCCTCCGCCTTTATATAATCGACTCTTCCGACTTGGAGATTCTCATATTAATTAGAGAGAAGATGAGAATAGCCAGAGCCAGAATGAACGCCTGGGCCGATGCATAACCCATCTGTAGTTGATTAAACCCTTGCTGATAAATCAAATACACAGGAGTTTTGGTCGCATTCGCTGGCCCCCCTTGTGTCAAGACGAACGCTTGGTCAAACAGCTGGAGGGCACCAATAATGGACAAGGTACTAACAAGAAAGGTCGTTGGTCTGAGTTGCGGCCAAGTAATGTAACGAAAAGCATGGAACTGATTCGCCCCGTCCAGCTTAGCTGATTCATACAAATAATCCGGAACCCCCTGAAGCCCCGCCAAATAAATAATCATATTAGCGCCGATGGATTGCCAAAGGGTAACAAGGATAACCGACATCATCGCCGTCTTCGTCTCCGCCAGCCAAGCTGGCCCTGTTATCCCAACATATCCGAGCAAGCCATTGATTAAGCCAAACTCAGGATGAAGCAGCCATATCCATACTGTTGATGCAGCAACTGCCGAGGTGAGCGTTGGCAGGTAATTCAACGTACGAAACAACTTCACTCCTCGATGAGCTTTGTTCAGCAGCATCGCTATTAATAGAGAGGTGATGATATTAAGCGGAACGAAAATGACAGCATAGAGAAAGACGTTCTTGAAGGTTCGCCATAATAGATCATCATGGATAAGCCGCTGGTAATTGTCAATTCCGATCCAATCCATCCGACTGACAACATCATAATTGGTAAAGCTTAAATAAAAGGCCATAACTACTGGTATGACAGTAAAAACTAAAAACAAAAGGATCGCGGGCGAAATAAAAAGATAGGCGACCCGCGCTTGATGCTTATTAACGTTACTTACCGATTTAAACATCCGGCTTCCTCCTAGCTTAAGAGTGTTTATTTGGCAACACGAACCCCACAAACATCCATGATTAATTCACAGAAAAGCATATTAGCCCAGGAAAACCACTCACGCGTGTAGATAGCGGGATCATCTGCATGGAAGCCTTCGTGCATCATGCCTGTTCCTGCATTCGTTCGGGCAAGAAGCTCTAGCATTTGGTCCTTCTCTGTCGGATCCGTTGAGGTCAAGCCTTGCATGGCAAGGGCAATATGCCAAATATACTGATCCGGGGTATGTGGGCTGCCAATACCTTCAGCGCATCTTCCTTGATAGAAATACGGGTTATCACCACTAAGTACAAACCTACGGGTATTCCTATATACCGGATCATCCGCTGCCGCATAACCCATATAGGGAATGGATAATAAACTTGGCACATTCGCATCATCCATCAGGTTGACATGTCCAATCCCATCCGCCTCATAGGCATAGATCGTTCCGTGTTTCGGATGGACTACTATCCCGTAGCGTTCAATACCTGCGTTAATTTCATTGGAAAGAGCGATGGCCTCCTCCTGGAGGGGAACATCATGTAGTACCTCTTCTGCAATCTCTGCCAAATAACGCAGAACAACCACGGCGAACATATTCGCAGGAATTAAATAGCCATACTGGCAAGCATCATCACTTGGCCGAAAGCCCGACCAGGTCATCCCTGTCTGTGCGGTTTCACTGCCTTTTCCATCACGTGTAAGTGTGTCCGTAGCAACGCAGTCCATACGCATGAAGCGATAGCTTGAAGCCTGCTCGTGATTTTGCTCCGTTCGCCAGAGTGAAATAATCGTTCGAGCCGCCTGCTTGAAGGTGTCATTAAAATGCTCTGTGGTGCCTGTGTTCTTCCACAGGAGATAGCTTAGTTGGAGAGGATAGCATAAGGAATCAATCTCATATTTACGTTCCCATAACCATGGACTCATCTCTGTCAGGTCGTTTTGATGGCCTTGACCACCCGGTGTATCGTTAAATGCATTGGCATAGGGATCATGGATAATAAATTGCATTTGGCGTTCGATTAAGCCCCGGATCAGATCTGCTACCCCTTCATCTTCCGATGAGAGGATGAGATATGGTCTAATCTGTGCAGCAGAATCACGCAGCCACATCGCTGGAATGTCTCCAGTAATAACAAATGTCGTGCCATCAGGAAGCTTACGAATTGTCGTTTGAAACGTATTCTTGATACATCTTTCAAAAAGGTCTGCCAGATGTGGTCGGTCGGTAAGCGTTTGTCGAACGTTCTCAATCAGCTTGAGCATAGAAGCTGGAATTTGGAGAGTTTCAGTCATGGTCGCTGCTCCTTTTCTCTATCCAATATGAATTGCAGGGAAAAAGAGAGGAGGGATAAGGAAATTATCCTTCCTCATTCTTTTGAAAGGAAAGGGGAGCTTAAGCCCCCCTCACTTTCTTTCTATTTAACGTTTTCATTGTCTTTAAGGAGACGATCGCCTTGCTCTTGTGCTTTTTTCAATGTGGTATCTGCATCTTTAGTGCCTTGAAGGAACAATTGTAGGTTCGGAACCAACGCATCGCCCTCCATTACAGAGTAACCAGGGTGCTGCGGTCTAATTTTGGCAAATTCCAACGTTTCCAAGAATGGTGCCCAGGTTGGGTCATCCTTGAAGAATGGATCGTCAAGTGCCGGTTTAAAGCCGGGAATGTTTAGACTGGTCTTGGACCACAGGAGAACGTTATCCTTGTTAGCCAGCCACCACTTCATAAATTCCCATGCTTCGTCCTTATGCTTGGAGCCCTCAGGGATAACAAGTCCAAACCCACCCATGACACTGCCCTTGTCGCCATTTGGTCCAGCTGGTGGAGGTACGATCCCAAATTCAAGGTCCTTGCCGTATTTCTTATAAGTGGTCAGCATCCAAGGTCCGGTATACTGCATAGCCAGCTTGCCGGTAACAAAAGCATCCTGACCTTCTCCAAGTCCTTGTTCAAAACCATTCTTATAAACCTTATCGACGTTCATCATCCGATTCCAAAATTCAAGTACGGACTTACCTTGCGCCGTATTGAAGTTTGTTTTTCCATCGTCCGTAAGCATTTGACTGCCAGCCTGTTGCAGATACATATTGAACAGTCCAGGGTCACCCATGGAGAAACCAGCTACTTCAAGCTTGTTTCCATTCCATTTGGTCAGCTTCTTAGCCGCAACAGCCAACTCTTCCCAAGTTGTTGGAGGCTGTACTCCCGCTTCTGCAAGTAATTTTTTATTGTAGAAGAGGGCACGCGCATCTACCGTCAGCGGCAGACCGTATAGGTTATCGCCTAAGCTTAGCTCTTTCAAGGCTTCATCATAGTAATCGGAACTATTGACGCCATCACGTGTCATATATTCATTAATCGGGTGCAGGACATTCTTCGGTGCGTACAAGCTCGTACGCCATCTATCCCAGAACAGAATATCGGGTGATCCGCCTGATGTTGCTGCAGTTAAAAATTTTGTGATCATGTCTTGTTGAAGTACATATTTAACGCGAATTTTATCCTGTGATTTGTTGAACGCGTCTGCCATGATTTCAAATTGTTTCTGGCCTTCCCCGCTCCAATCTCCCCAAAATGTAAGTTCTACCGGTTTACCATCTGTCTTCGTACCGCTGCCTTTATCCGTTGGTGCGGTTGAGCCGGAACCCGAACTGCTGCATCCCGCCAGCAAAGTAAAAATTAACACGAAAGCAAGAGCAGTCTTTAATCCTTTGTTCATACGATTACCCCCTAGTGATTTTTTAAGCGCTTACATTTAGTATATTATATTATACTTGTTATGAAGTCAATATTTAAATAAAAAATTAATTTAATATCATTATATCATCCAAGTATGATTCGATATTTTATGAAATAAAAAAAACTGTTGCAAAGGCATGCTCCCCGAACAACAGCCCTATTATTCATTTCAAAAAATTAAACTCTAGCCTTGTCGTTACGCACTTTATTTCGTATGGTTGATGTACCCTCCACAAGCTCATAGGGAATAGTATTGTGAAAAAGAACTTCTTTATTCATCCAATGATCTTGCAGCAATTCCACTGCTCTTATGCCCATCTGGTCTTCGTTCTGCCTTATGTGGGTAAAAGGCGGCTTGCCAAACGGGTCCACTGGTGAGTCAAAGCAGACGATGCCGCAGTCCTCGGGGATTCTTTTGCCGGATGAGATCAAAACCTGCCGGAGAATTAAAGCAAGATTATACTCGGCACATACGAATGCAGTAATATCCGGATTTAGTTGTACAAATTCCTCCACCTTCTCCAAATCGACTTTGATATTTCTTTCGTCAAAGGATTGTGGTAGAGAGCTGAACAAGTTTGTCATCAGAAACTGCTGTTTAAATACGCGTCCAGCCTCTGATAATGCATCCATAAACCCTAAGATCCGATCTTCAATCGTCGATGTGTCCTCAGCCGGAAGCGAGAGAAATCCAATCTGACCGTGGCCTTGATCGAGCAGGTACTTGGTAAGCTCATGTGCTGCTTTACGATTATCTGTATAGACAGAGCAGGCTGATATTCCTTTTAAATAGCGGTCAACGAAGATGACCGGGAATTTATCCAGAACAAGGCGCAGCAGCTCCAGGTTGTAATGCTCTCCATGTACTGGAAAGACGATGAGCCCATCAACACCTAGATGAAGAAAGGAACGAATGGCCTCCTCTTCCGCCTCCCGATTATCAAACGTAAGCTTCATTAACATATGGCAATGATGATCGGAGCAAGCTTCCTCCACACCGTGAATCAACCGTGAGCCGTAAGAGTCAGCGAAATCAGGCAAAATTAAACCTACCAGCTTCCGGCTATTGTTCTCACTGCCAATAACGACGGCTAAATCATGCTGCTTGCTCGCTTTCATTTCCGCCATATCCGGTAGCTGTTCCACTACAAATGAGCCTTTGCCTTGAATACGTTCAATTAATCGGTTGGCTGCCAGCAATTCCATGGCCTTCTTCGAGGTGATTCGGCTGACCTTAAATTGATCGGCTAGCTCTTTCTCTGAAGGGATACGAGCCCCGCTGTTTAATTCGCCACTTTTGATCTTTTCGAATAAATAAGTATAAATTTGCTCATAAAGAGGAGCTTCCATCATATCATCATCCCTCAACCTATCATGATATATCAACTATACAAAAATTATAAATATATATCAACTTAAATTACCGATTGGACTTTTTGAGAATCTGATTAGTGACCTCGGAGAATAGCAGCCCGATCGCAATGGCTCCAGAAAGCATGAAAGCTTTGGCGGCGAATTGAGCCATCAAGCTGTAGTCTCCCTCAGCAAGCGAACGCATGGCATCGTAGGCGAGTGCCCCAGGTACAAGGGGAATAATACCGGATACACTAAATACGATAATCGGCATTTTGAACAGTTTGGCACACAATTGACTTGTTAACGTAACGACAAAGGCCGCAGCCAACGTAGCCACGACTGTGTCGTAGTGTGCTTCCACCATGATGAAATAGAGCGCCCAGCCGATCATGCCCACAAGCCCACACTGTAACAGTGTTCTTAGCGGGACATGAAAAAGTATTCCGAAGGCAGCCGAGGCGATAAAGCTTGTAGCCAGTTGCAGGAGCATCCTTGAGCTTCCTCCCGTTATTGAAATGAGAATACCATGGCAATACCTGTCCCAATCGCGGAGGCCGTAAGAAAGGCTTCTGCTCCTTTGGATAAACCAGAGACAAGATGCCCTGCCATTAAATCACGAACTGCATTGGTAATAAGCAACCCCGGCACGAGCGGCATCACCGATCCGATAATAATCTTGTCCACTTCCTGGCCGAGTCCTACTTGGACAAACAGAAAAGCAATCAGCCCTATGAAGAATGAGGCTAATAGCTCAGCGAAGAATTTAATGGGCACGAACCGATGGACATAGATCGAGCAGGCAAACCCCGCACCACCTGCTATAAAGGCAGGAAGGAAATCCGGCCAGTCTCCCTTAAACATGATCAGGAAGCAGGCACTGGCAAGCGCCGCTGCCGCAATCTGCAGCGGGATGCCATATTCCATAGTAGAACACTCAACCTCACGCAAGCGATGCCCCGCTTCCTCATAGGACAATTCGCCAGCGCTGATTCTACGGGATATCGCATTGACGGCAACCACCTTGTGCAGGTTGGTTGACCGCTCCAGAATGCGAGCGAATTTAGCCGGGTCTGCCCCATCAATCGAGAAGATGATTCCGGTTGGTGTTACATAGCTATGAGCATCCTTCTTCCCGAAGGCGGCAGCAATTCTCGTCATCGTATCCTCTACTCGGTAGGTCTCAGCCCCATTTTGCAGCATGATCTTACCGGCGAGTAAGCATACGTCAATAATCTGAAAGGCGGGATCAGACGGATTGTTGGCTTCTTGATTCATTCTTGTCGGCACCACCGATAATCTGTATTTTACCTTTGAGTATACCTTATTCGCGCTAAAAAAGGAGATGGAATTTGGTTACAAAAAACCGCCGCAGGAGAATACGATATACGTACCCCATGCAGCGGCGGAAATGCGCTATTATTATTCAAAGCCAATCTCTTGAACAGACACTCTTAAACGTCGGTCCCTTGCAGAATCGCTTCGATCTGCTGAATTTCTTCAGCGGAGAATTCAGCGTTATCGAGTGCCGAGACAGCATCCTCAATTTGACTGACTTTGCTAGCTCCGATTAATGCAGAGGTCACCCGGCCGCCACGCAGAAGCCAGACAAGTGCCATCTGGGATAGCTTTTGTCCACGCTGCTCAGCAAATTCGTTAAGCTTGGTTGCTTTGGCTAGAACGGATTCGGTAAGGGATTCCGGACGAAGGAACACACTTCCTCCTGCCGCACGCGAATCTGCGGGAATACTCTTCAGATAGCGATCCGTCAGAATACCTTGCTCAAGTGGTGAGAACGCAATGCTGCCTACCTTTTCCCGATCCAGCACATCAAGCCAGCCTGCCGTTTCCGCACGACGGTCAAACATCGAATAGCGGAACTGATGAATGACGCAAGGTGTACCCAGATTTTTAAGAATGGCAAGTGCTTGCTCGGTCTGCGCAGCTGAGTAGTTCGATATCCCAATATACAAGGCTTTCCCTTGACGAACTAATAAATCAAGCGCCCCCATTGTTTCCTCAAGCGGGGTTTCAGGGTCTGGACGGTGATGATAGAAAATATCCACATAATCAAGCTTCATCCGTTTTAAACTTTGATCAAGGCTAGAAACAATATACTTCTTAGATCCCCATTCTCCGTAAGGACCTGGCCACATGTAATACCCGGCCTTTGTGGAGATTACCATCTCGTCACGATAAGGTCTAAGATCATGCTCCATCATTCTGCCAAAGTTCTCTTCTGCCGAGCCTGGTGGCGGTCCATAGTTGTTCGCTAGGTCAAAATGAGTGATGCCTAAATCAAAAGCACGTTTAACAAGCGCTCGTCCATTCTCATAGGCGTCTACCCCACCAAAGTTATGCCATAAGCCTAAGGAAATAGCTGGGAGTTTAAGGCCGCTTGCACCGCTCCGGTAATACTTCATCGATTCGTATCTGCTTTCACTAGCTGAGTAGGTCACAGGATTTCCTCCTTTTATGCGTTCCGACTGCACCCATATTATAGCACCCGCAAACTTTCGAAGAAAGTTTATGCCCCGTCCCTTGTGAATCCTCTCACCCTTCGTTTTGTAGTTTCTACTATCGGCAAGTTTTAGCTTGCACTACCAAGTTGGCTTACTTGCGTGTCTACTTTCTTAACGGCACTTTTCTTCGATGACAGGTACACCCCAAGCAGAATGATAAAAAGTCCAACAACGGTATACAAATGCACCTCTTCCTTGAGGAACAGAACGCCCCATACAATCCCAAAGATCGGCACTAGCAAGGTCACACTAATTGCTTTCACTGCTCCAATATTCGTAATTAGACGGAAAAAGATTAGGTACGCAACGGAAGTACACATGATAGACAAACCTAAAATCGAATAGACGGCTTCTACTGGAGGCATTTGTTTTGGAAAATAGAGGAGTGCGAGCGGCAGCAGCAGAAGACCTGCCCCAAACTGTTGTCCTATTGCCATATCGAGCGGTTTGATTCCTTTGAAGGCTCTCGTTGTATAAATCCCGCCAAAGCCATAAGAGATGGCAGCTAAGAGCGAGAAAAGCACAGAAAAGAAACCCGTTTTCCCAAGCGGCATCGGTGTCCAACCTACGAGCACAACCACGCCTATAAGTCCGATCAATAAGCCTGCCATTTTAAAACGCGTTAGTGCCTCCCTCGTCCAGCCCCAGGCAATAAGAGCGGTGAACATCGGTGTGGTCGCGTTAAGAATGGCCGCAAGCGAGGCATTGATGCTTAGCTCTGCCATGCAGATCAAGGAAAAAGGAATTGCTGCATTTAAAGCGCCTAACAGCAAGAATTGTTTCCACTTTCCGAGAATACTGAGCCGGTGCTTGCTGAAGAAGGCATAAGCCAGCAAGATAAGCCCTGCAATGGAAACTCGAAGCTCTGTTGTAAAGACGGGACCGAGAGCAGGCGCTGCTATTTTCATAAATAAAAAGGATGATCCCCAAATTGCTGCCAGGGTGAATAACGCTGTCAAATCTTTACCGTTCACTTAGCTCCATCCTCTCCGACTCAAACGTACTATGTATCCTGATTGGCATTTATTTTACCAAACTCAATGAGGCATCAGAACTTTATAAAGCGCCTGTGTGCCTTTTTCCTCCAAGCCCATATCGGCTAGCTGCTTGTATAGGGAATGAGCAAGTGCCAAGCCGGGTGTGTGTAGTCCAACTTCCTTGGCTACTTCGAGCGCGATGCCCATGTCTTTAATAAAATGCTTCACATAAAAACCAGGCTCGTCATTACCGACAAGGATGCGGGGCGCCAAATTGCTCAGTGACCAGCTTCCGGCGGCGCCTGAGGAAATGCTCTTCAGTACCGTCTCAGGATCAAGTCCTGTAGTCGACGCATAAGCGAGCGCTTCACACACACCGATCATGTTGGAGGCAATCGCGATTTGGTTGCACATTTTGGTATGCTGTCCAGCACCAGCCTTGCCTTGGTAAACGATGTTCGTGCCCATCTGCTCAAGCAGGGGAAGCACCGACGCAAAAGCCAACTCATCCCCACCCACCATAATCGATAGCTTGGCTTCTCTAGCCCCTACATCACCACCAGATACTGGCGCATCAAGCGCATACTGCCCCTTAGTGATGGCTGCCG
>JACMJI010000111.1 GCA_014380705.1 Gorillibacterium sp.
ATTCATTAAAAAGACGAATGACCTTTTGCTTCTTCAGGAAAGGTCCTTTTTATTAAAATATCATAAGTATAAGTTTCTCCTTATACTGTTCTTTAATTTTATTGGTAAACCCATGGTTTCACGAAAGCCGCAAAGCGTTTACCCTTAATTACATTTATAAAGTTACTGCTCATATCCAATAAAGCGTGGGGAGAAACAGTTATGGAAACGGAAAAACGAAAAATTGTTATTCATGAAATAGAGTACTGGCGAAAAAATCGCCTGTTGCCTGAGCAATATTGTGATTTTCTCCAAAATCTATATCAGGAAAATGCGGATAACCAAGGTAAACGTATTCTTGGCGTATCTGCTGGTCAGATTAGAGATGCTAAGATTACAACTTTTATCCTAATTATGTCCTTAGTTGGGATCATTTTCTATGTTGGATTTTATTTTACCTCTTTTCCCTTTCCTATGCAAATGATGATCATTGCTTTAACTGTCCTGATATTCTTTACATGGGGAGTTCGAAAAAGGTCTCAACAACAAACCACTGCTTTCTTGTGCCTATGGACCGGTGCTCTAATTGCGCCGACAGCAGGGCTTTATTTTATTATGGAACTCAGTGGGGAACCCTCTGCTTTAGCAGTCCTATTAGGTGCTAGTGCATTACTCTGGATTGTTACTGGCGTTACATCGCAATTTGCTTCCTTCCACTTCTGTGGGTGGATTGTCGCTATTGTACTCTATGGCTTAATGCTCGGTCAGATCATTCCGAGTCCTGACCTCATCACGTTGCAGTTATATTGGTTACCTATGGGAACGGTTATTGCCTGGCTTGGTTTTCTCTTAAGGTTTCGTAGAGATTCAAACAGTTGGGTACTGATTGCTGTGGGTGCTCTGATGTGGATTAGTCCAGAAATTTATGGACTGGCTCTCACGGGAATAGTAGATGGCCTGCTACAAATTATACTGGCTGTGAAGTTGCTAGCATCAGCCATACTCTTGTATACAACAAGAAAAAAATGGACAGAGTGGGTAGCCTAAATGATAAAGTTATCAAAACGATTGCAGATCATTGCAGATTATGTTCCTAGCGGAAGTCGTCTTGCTGATATTGGTTCGGATCATGCTTTACTACCTGTATATTTGGCTTCCCAAGGTAAGGTTTCCTTTGCCGTTGCAGGTGAAGTTAACCCAGGTCCCTTTCAGGCAGCAGTCAAGCAAGTGCGCGAAGCAGGACTAGAACAAATGGTTAGTGTCCGTAAAGGAGACGGCCTTGCTGTTATTCAAACCGATGAAGTGAATGTTGTAACGATCGCTGGTATGGGCGGTAGTTTAATAGCGACCATTCTTACAGCCTCACCAGAAAAATTGTCTCATGTTGATCGACTAATCCTTCAACCTAATGTAGCTGAAGATCGAGTTCGGCGTTATCTTGTAGAGCATGATTGGTGGCTTATGGATGAAGACATCGTAGAAGAGGACGGTAAGATTTACGAAGTTCTGCTTGCTGTCCGCCACCCACAGGCAAAGATATTAAACCAAGACCTTTATTGTGATTATACGAATGGATTCCAAGCAGACGGTCAACTGCTTATGCGGATGGGTCCTTATTTGCTCAAAAAGGGTGGGGATGTTTTCTGTAAAAAGTGGAACAGCGAGATCGATAAGCTAATCCGCATTGAGGAACAGCTTCATTCTTCTGAATTAGAAACGGCAAGAGAGAAGCAATTGGAACTGCGGCAGGATATTAGAATCTTCTCGGAGGTGCTAAAATGCTTGCAAATGGACAGACAGTAATTGGTATGATGGAGAAACTCGCCCCAAAGCATGTTGCAGAGGAAGGGGACAAAATCGGACTTCAAGTTGGCACTCTGCAGAAGAATATCACTGGGGTACTTGTGACTCTTGATGTAAACGACAAGGTTGTAGATGAGGCGATTCAGCTTGGAGCCAATCTGATCATCGCCCATCACGCAGTCATCTTCCGACCCTTGCAGCATTTGCAGACAGACAATCCAATGGGAAGATTGGTTGAGAAGCTGATTAAGCATGATATTGCTGTATACATCAGCCATACGAATCTAGATATTACCGAAGGTGGTCTAAATGACTGGATGGCAGAAGCTCTTGGGATTCAGGAGGCTTCAATACTTAAGGAAGTGCATCAAGAAAACCTGTATAAGCTTGTTGTCTTTGTACCAAAGGACCATCACCAAAAGGTGCTTGACGCTATATTGAATGCCGGTGCGGGTTCAATTGGTAATTACAGTCACTGCAGTTTTCTTACAGAAGGTTCTGGGAGTTTCCTTCCTATGGAGGGGGCGAAGCCCTTTATTGGCAGCCCAGGCAAGCTAGCACAGGTTGTAGAGATGCGAATCGAAACCATTGTTTCTCAAGGTATTCGCAATAAGGTCATACAGGCAATGCTTAAAGCTCATCCTTATGAAGAAGTCGCCTATGACCTGTACCCAATAGAACAGAAGGGTCGTAGTTTTGGTTTAGGTAGGGTCGGTTACCTGCAGGAACCCGTCTCGTTATCCGCTTATGTGGAGACAGTAAAAACAGGTTTGGGGGTAGGGCGAGTGCGGGTGTGTGGCGACCTGAATCGCTCGATAAGCAAAGTTGCCGTTCTTGGTGGGGCAGGCAGCAAATTTCTTAACAGTGCTCTATTTAAGGGGGCAGACGTGTTTGTCACAGGAGATGTTGATTTTCATACGGCCCAAGATGCTCTGATGGCCGGAATAGCCATGATTGATCCTGGCCATCATGCGGAGAAGATGATGAAGCACAAAGTCGCACAATGGATGCAGGATCGTCTTAGTGAAAAAAAATCTGCCACCCGAGTTTATTGCTCAGCGGTTGATACGGATCCATTTTGTTTTATGTAAAGATTTAACCATTTTTTGATGGATTGCGTTTAGACATTAGCGCCTGTATAATATATAACGTTGTCCGGAAGTTTGACTGACAATCGCCGGTGGTTATACGCCACGGGAGGAAAGTCCGGGCTCCACAGGGCAGGATGCTGGATAACGTCCAGTCAACGCGAGTTGAAGGAAAGTGCCACAGAAATGGACCGCCGATGGCCTGCTTCTCTAGGGAAGCAGTGCACAGGCAAGGGTGGAACCGTGGTGTAAGAGACCACGAGAGACTATGGTGACATAGCCTCTGGTAAACCCCATCTGGAGCAAGACCTAAGAGGACGTGGGTGCAGGCAACTGCACCACCTTTAGCCCGAAGGGCGTCCGGGTTGGTCGCTGAAGCCATGCAGCAATGTATGGCGTAGATAGATGATTGTCGCTTCAATGGCGGGAGGGGAGACCCGTTACTACCGCCCGAAGTACAGAACCCGGCTTACGGAAAGCTTTCGACGACATCAACAAAGCCCACAATGCGGATTAACGCATTGTGGGCTTTGTTGTGATTGTCTACATACTAACGACCAAGGGGAGCAGTGGTAAACCCAGGTATCACTACGTTGCGTTCACTAACCGTGTAGAAATGCTGGTAAACAGGAACCAAATGGATGCGATTGATAACCTCGAACGGATGGATTACCTGTACGACCTGTGGTTTGTAAAAATCTCTGCACACAATTTGAGGCTCACAGATAATGGGCTCAACCGCTGCACTTTCAACCTCCGGTTTTCCTTTAGATAAAGACATCTATTGATCGACTCCTTTCTTTAACAGTTATTTTGGAAGGGCGATTCCCTACAAGATATGTCAAACACACATGCTCTGGCTGTGTGTTTGCCGGGGGTCATTTATCATTACCGCCTATATTAATCAATTTTTTATGCCAAGAAGCGGTGATAAACGGTATGACCGATTCTCGTCGTGAGAAGCGATTCACTTAATAAGACGCCATCCGTTTCTAATCTCCAGATGTTGTTTGGTACGTCAAGGCCATTTACCCACTTCTCCATTGCCCGGTACCCCGGAGCGACGACAATATTTGAGATAAAGGCGGAAATCATGCTTCCCAGTCGCCGGTTCCTATTGAGAGTTGCGATGATCTGCTCAGATGGTACAATACCGATACCATGACCAAAATAATAGTAATTATCCATTTTGACCGTATTCTCCCCGATCCACCATGGGGTTTCCGGGGAAACGTCTGGATTCTCAAAGTATACGATATCTCCGGGAAATACGCCCTTTGATGGATCTATTCGTTGTAAAAATAAATCCTGATCATAGTTCCAATCATAGAGGGTGAGATCGGCAAACCTCTGATTAAATACGGCATCGCCGACAGTTTCTAGAATGGCGCGGTATAAAACAATGACCATGGCAGTGGCACATTCAAATGCGTATAAGGAACCATTGAGGTAGATATCACGAATTCCTTCGGAGGACATTACATTGTTGCGGAGGACGAATGCACCCTTTGGTGTGCGGGTCCAGAACCACGGATTACTAGTTGATTTAGCAAAGGTAGCAAATCGGGCTCCACTACGCGATAACAAACGAGCGCTCTCCAGAATGTTTGCTCGTAATCGAAGCTCAAAAAGGAGCGAAGAGGGCGTTTCATATTTAAAAGGAACAGGGCTAGCACTTTTTAATTCATAAATCATTCGCTCAGGAGGGGTAAGCTTGGCTGGACTTATAGGGGCACTTCCGTCAGCAAATAGGATCATGATTATCCCTGCTTTCCAATATAGGAGTATTACCCATGATATGTGCTGATATTTTTTTTGCCACAGTACCCCTTAAAGTCAGTCTTTACCTTATCAATAGGTCTTGATATTAATCGGTACCAAGAATCCTGTGTAACAATTTCTTAAATAGATTTCTTGAGTCTCCTCCGTTGATTTTAAGTCCTTCCCCTGCTCTATTTGCATTTAGCTGAGAAGCCTCAAGTGCGCGTGATATATCAATTTCCCCGAAGCCGTAATAAGCATCTTTACCTGCTGTACCAAGGTCTTTCGCTGTGTTACGAATGATTCTCATTACTTCTATGTTCTTCAAAGTTGGGTTAGTTGAGCGAATTAAAGCCGCTAAGGCCGCAACATGGGGGCTTGCCATTGATGTACCTGATAAGGAAGCGTATTGTCCTTTTGTATACGTACTTGCAATGCTCACACCGGGAGCAGCTACGTCGATATAGTCGCCAAAGTTGGAAAATGATGCTTTTTGAAAGTTGCTATCCGTTGCTGCAACGGCAATTACCTCTGGATAAGCAGCAGGATAACCCGGGTCTACTGTATTATCATTGCCACTGGCCGCAACGATAACGACGTCATGGTCGTAAGCATATTTCACGGCATCATGTAAGAAATCGGCCTGTGCATAGTTGCCTAAGCTCATATTGATCACTTTTGCTCCGTGGTCAGTGGCCCAAATGATTCCCTTAGCTACATTGTAGGCATTTCCCGCGCCGCTGCTGTCTAGTACCTTGATTGGCATGATTGGATTGTTCCAGGTTAATCCGGCGATCCCTAAATTGTTGTTGACAGATGCCGCAATAATACCGGATACGTGGGTACCGTGACCCACATCATCTTGAGGGCTTTGCTTATCATTTATTGCATTAAAACCTGGAATCAATCGATTTTGAAGGTCAGGATGGGTCAAATCAACCCCCGTATCGATCACAGCAACAATGACATCAGAGCTGCCCTTGGACAATAACCAACCCGATTCTGCTCGAATCAAGGGCAGGTTCCATTGATAATTACTATAAAGCGTATCATTTGGAGCTTCTACTGCTTCCGCTCTTGTTCGAATGCTGTTATTGGCCATGACCGGTTGTTCATTGGTGATATAAATGAAGTGAGGCTCAGAATATTCCACATTAAGCTTCTTAAAGTATTTCATGAGCTGTTTGGTTTCCATTTCCTGGGCCTCAAATACATAGCTATAGCCCAGCCTTTGAACCGATTTAGCTTGAATATCGGAACGTATCTTCCTCATTTGTTGATCTGAGGGGAGAGTTTTGAATTTAACGATCACTTCATGATTGTAATAATGACTTTTTCCTTGATTTTCTTCAGGTTGATTGACCTTTGACTCCTGAAGATTACTTGCTTCTGCTGTTTTCATACCAGGCTTTTTTGCCGGGTTTGGGTAAACGATTAGGCGCATATTTCGACGTGATTCTGCCTCGACTTTTGAGAGAATGGTTTGGTCTATTAAGCCGATTAGCCCTTGCTCCTGATTCGGAGAAATAACGGCCATTACCATAAAGTTGCCTCTGTCCGTGATGAAGACGGCAGTCTCATACTCTCTGCCAACATGGAGTGCTTCTCTGGCATTATCCATTTCATGCAGTACTGCCATAGGTATTTGCTTCCGCTCAGTACCGGTACTCAACTCTGTTGCGGTATGATCAAGGCTGTACCAGTCGAGCCGATCAACAGAGGGGTACGAAGCTTTAAACTCATGAAGAGCCGCCTTTTTATTAGCGGTATTCAATGGAGCTAAATTTTCAAAAAGCCCACGCAACCCGAGCTTTGATTGCTCAGCAGTTAGCTTGGCTGTCAACTGAACATCTTGCTCCACGGAATAAATCTTTGCTTTTTTCTCTAAGCTGACAGGAAGGGGGCGCACATGTTTCACAGTACGCTCTCCCGCGCGATCTACCTGAGTTAGCAGCATAATAGCCGCAATTGCAATCGTAATAGCTAATGTTCGTTTTTTCATGCTCATGTCCTCCTATGCTCATTAACATTTCTTACTCCGTAATTAAGGGATCATTGTTAGAGTGGAGTAGGTGGAAGCCTTTTATGCACATGGGAAAACCAACAATTAATTGTTTTGTTTCCAGTTGAGAGACATGTTTACATACACGCTCTAAATGACTTTCGAAATCTGTGTTTTAGCTGTACCGTTTGTGTTGAATTTATGGTAGGATGTATATGGTTTAGACAGTGAACAGACGTCTGAGGAGGAACGGGAGTAATGGCTTTTTCCAATGTTAAAAATTTGTGTGAATCAACGCGGGTGAAGCTGAAAGAAGCCATCGCCAAAATGGAATTGTTTCTAAACACACATTCGCTTGTTCAGTTAAATGGGGAAGAAGATCCTTCAATGGAAGAGTTTTACCGTGCATATTTGCAGGATACCCGTCATCTGCTTGTTTTCAGTGAAGTCGCGTATGAAAGACTTGGCGTAAGCTTACGTCGTCCTCAATTCCAAACAGACTATGCAGAGAAAGTATTGTACGAGGTTTACCATAATTGTGTTAATAGTTTTTTCTACCCAAAGAATGAATGTTATTCCGAAGATGGCCGCTACGCTTATACCGGACAAGATGCTATTCGTTTTCGTAAAAAACCTAGCCGTGAAGTTCGTAACCTAACCATTGAATTATCTAAAATTTTTGAAGAAATACGCGAGGATTTAACTTATTACGAAGCGGACTATATTAATCAGAAACGTATGCAGGGAGAACGAATGTAGTCTTTTGATCAAAGTAAGGACCGAAGGCAGTGAACCATACTGCACTTTGGTTCTTTTTTTTGCGTCAGAATCGACAAGGTTTTCACAGCTTGATTCTATTCTTTCCTAAGCTTCACCTATTGTGCCAGGTGTTTGTCATCCTCAAGGTGAATATTTGCACAGCATCTATGGGAAAGCTGATTATGGGGGTGATAATATGAAGCCAATCGTTAAATGCAGTGTATCCAATTGCGAATATTGGGGTAAAGAAAACAATTGTCAAGCAGAAGCGATTATGATTGAAATCGATGGACATGCGGATATGGAATTTGACGCTGAATTTGCAGGCGAGTCGTTTGACAGTGACCACAAAGATGCTGCAACAACAAGCCGCAAAACCTGCTGTCATACGTTCAAGCCCAAAGGTTAATTATTAAGTAAGGAAAGGGGAGGAAGGACGATGGCGCAAAGAAGTCAGATTCCCCAGCAAGAAAATAAAAAATTAGTTCCCTTTGAGCGGCCAAAAAAGCGGCAACTCGAGCATTACCAATTGCTTCAGCAGAGAATGGAATCAGGTCAATTAAATGATGAAAAAAGTGAATTTGCTACAGAAATTGCTGTTCCAATACCGGTATATGCAGCTCCCCAAGAGGATAGCTTCGAGCAAATGGATTGGCATCGGGCTCAGGGTGCCCACAATAACGATTTAAGCAGGAGAAAGCTAGATAGTCGGACAAATATCGGCATTAATCCAGCTATGTTTATTGGTTGGGCCGCATTGGCTTTTGCCCTGACTTCCTTATTCGTCATGCCAGGGATCTTAGGGGCGACAGCCATCATTTTAGGTATGTTTGCCGTGATCCAAGGGAACAGAATAGGGGTTTGGCCCGTTTTGATTGGTTTTATCAGTATCGCGACAAGCCTGCTGCTATTACCATTTTTTTCATAAAAAATTTATTGTCCCGCAGAACGAACCACTTTCTGCGGGCTTTTTATCTCTAGCAGAAAGTATAAATATTAG
>JACMJI010000112.1 GCA_014380705.1 Gorillibacterium sp.
GCTGAGATATTGTCTTCCACCCAGCCTTTTCCAGTCGCTAGAAACTTTTCATAAAAGCTAATCGCATCTTTATACCTCCGATGATCGATTAATTCATTGGCATAGTAATATAAATCCCGTGGTGAAAATTCTTCACCCAGGTTTAAACGTTTTTCATAAATTAGTAAATTTCGCTCATTGTCGTGATGAAGGCTACTGTGTGTAACAGCAATATCGCTATTTACGATAGACCCCCATACTTCCAGATATTCATGAACAGGGCTTACCCATTGGAACTTATTAATTCTTTTCACTAATCGATTACGTCTTAAGCTGGACGTGACCTCACCAAATTCATCGAATGCTAGATGATAACTCATCGTCACAGAATCAACACTTGGGTCAAGTGTATCTTTTAAAGCAGCAAATTTACTGCGTTCATTGTCGGTCATAATATCATCCGCATCCAACCAAAAAATGTAATCCTTACTCGCTTGATTGAAAGCATAATTACGAGCAGCGGCAAAATCATCCACCCACACAAAATCGTAAATTTGTTGCGTATATTTTTGCACAATGGACTTCGTTACATCGGTTGAACCGGTATCTACAATAATAATCTCATCTACGACATCGCAAACAGAATTTAAGCATCTTCCGATAATATCCGCTTCATTTTTGACAATCATACACAGACTAACAGAAATCAAATCGCTCACCTCAGAATAGGTATATTCAAGTACAAATACCAATGTGAGCGATTCTTAATATGAATACTCTGCTCCTTATTAGGAGGAAATAATAATGAACTTAATGAACTATTGTGAATCTTGTCGCGTAGAGCATACTTATATCATTAAAAAAGAACTTAAGTCATTTTAATTTAGAGGACATGATATTGAATTTGAACGAAGGATAGCTTTTTGTAACAATTGTGGTTCACTACTTGATGTGAAAGATTTGGAAAACGAAACAACCGCTAATGTGGCGCGAATTTATGCAGAAAATTAAGGTATATCATCCCTTGAAATCCAAAAGGCTGGACCATGATGATGATTTTGCAGGGCTTAGCTGCTTAAATATTCGAACTTATGTTTGTACGAACTCCGGTTCTATGTTATAATTTCCTTATTATTTTCCTGATGGAGTGATTTCATTTGACTAAATTATCGGGTCGCCAGCAAGCTATTCTTGATTTCATTCGCAGCGAGGTACGTCTCAAAGGGTACCCCCCCTCTGTTCGTGAAATTGGGGAAGCCGTTGGACTTGCCTCAAGCTCTACAGTTCATGGACATTTGGATCGGTTAGAGAAGAAGGGTATGATCCGTCGCGATCCCACCAAACCAAGGGCAATTGAGCTCATCGGATTTGGAAATGATTCAGACCATTCCTTCTCGTTAAGTGTTGCTAGAGTCCCTCTTATAGGTAAAGTTACGGCTGGTGTTCCTATCACAGCTACAGAGAACATAGAAGACTACTTCCCATTACCTAGTCACTTTGTTGGAGATCATACTGTTTTTATGTTATCGGTTATCGGCAGCAGTATGATTGACGCTGGAATTCATGATGGAGATTACGTTATCGTCCGCCAACAACCTACAGCTAACAATGGTGACATTGTTGTTGCCATGACGGAAGACGATGAAGCAACCGTTAAGACCTTCTACAAGGAGAAGGATCATATCCGACTTCAACCACAGAACTCTACCATGAAGCCGATTCTGCTTCCTACTGTTTCTATCCTCGGCAAGGTCGTCGGTGTCTTCCGGGATATTCACTAATCATGATGAATAGCTAATCTTCCCTATATTAAACAAGCATACCTCCAAGCCCACATTGTGGATTTGGAGGTATGCTTGTTTCTATAACTTCTGCCAAAACCAGAAATTGTTGCTTGCTAGCTCGAAATCCTTTCATCAGGGCTCTCGCTTTTTGCAGCCGTGGTTCAATATCCGTAAGAATAACCGCCGAAAATAAATAGATAATACTCGCCTGTGCTGTGCTGACCTCTTGATTTTTGTATGCTGAGGTTGTACTTGAGAACGCCCATATCATAAACAAAATAATCTTATCATTCGTAAATAAGCTGATGCCCGCTGACTCTGATTGTTCCATTAGCTTTTAATGTATTTTTGTTGTACATTTCGCATCCACTGGCTCAAAGAGGTTACAATCGTAAACCCTCCAATATTAAGAATTAGAGAAGATAAAGACGACCAGTTATGGTATCTGATGTAATTCAACACAAACATAATAATTTCCATACCTAAAAAAATACCCGAAGCAAGCACAATGTACGGAAAGTAGAGGAGTTTGTTCTTTGGAAAAAAATGAAACAATAACATTCCCCCAGGAAAACCGCTAAGCCAATATAAAATAGGCAAATTGCCTAAAAAGGTTGTTGGGTAACGATAAGAAAATGCATTTAAAGACACTAAGGTTGAATCAATTAAATACAAAGTGATTAACGAAATAAATCCTGCTGGCAACAAGCTTCTCCATACATTTAATGGAACAAAGAGCAGACAACACAACCAAGCCATCACGAATAATACAACCCATGCCAAAAAAGCATCCCCCTCGCTATATAGAAAACATCACGGTCTAGTTTGCCAATATTTATAACGTTATATGTATGTGGCGACTGTGAATAGCATTGAAATTGCATAGAACCATGCCAATAAAACAACAATAGAGATACACAGCAAGCTTCCAAAAAGGTGGTCCATACATGAAGAAGAGAAAATGGGATTTGGTTGCCCTAGCGTCAATTCCACTAATCATGACACTCAGTAATTCTATGTTGTTGCCCATCCTTCCACAAATTTCAAAGAATTTAGGTATCTCTGCCTTCCAAGTCACAATGATTATAACGGTTTACGGACTTGTGGCTATTGTGATGATCCCCATTGCCGGTTACTTATCGGATCGCTTTGGGCGTAAAAAAGTAATCCTGCCAAGCTTGCTTCTTGCAGCATTAGGCGGAGCGATAAGTGTTGTCGCTGCTTGGTTGCTGGATGGAATGACTGCTTACTGGGTTATTTTGGCTGGGCGATTACTACAGGGTATCGGTGCTGCAGGCGCTTTTCCTGTTGTGATCCCTTTTATCGGTGATCTGTTCGAGGATGAGAAAGAAGTCAGCAAAGGCTTGGGTATTATTGAGACCTCCAATACCTTCGGCAAGGTGCTTAGCCCGATTCTGGGTGCGTATCTCGGTGTTCTTCTGTGGTTTGCTCCCTTTATCGCGATTCCGACGCTAAGTTTACTTTCGTTTGTACTGGTACTCTTTCTGGTCAAGAAACCCGTTGCAAAGAAACATCCTGTCAATAAAAAGCTAGGTGAATTTTTGGGGGATGTCAAAGAGATCCTGCATGAGAAAGGCCGCTGGCTTTATTCTATTTTTATTATTGGCGGAATCAGTATGTTTGTCATTTTTGGCGTTTTATTCTATTTGTCAGAGACACTTGAAACCAAAAATAACCTTCATGGGTCAATAAAGGGCTTTGTATTGGCGATTCCATTAGCCGTACTCTGTCTATCCTCTTATGGGAGCGGTAAAATAATTGGTCAAAGTAAGTCGCGAATGAAGTGGTTAGGCTTTGGCGGCATGGCCCTTCTGACTGTAGCAATGGTCCTTACCGGCTTTACGCGAGGGATATACTTGATCGTTACTTTCCTTAGTTTGAGTGGAATTGGCATCGGTGCTGCCTTACCCTGTATGGATGCACTTATTACGGAAAGTATTGAGAAGGAAAACCGGGGTACGATCACCTCGCTTTATAGCAGCATGCGATTCATTGGAGTAGCTCTAGGGCCGCCGGTCGTTTCGCTGCTTATGCCCATGGGGCATTGGGCATTATTTGGGACGATGGCTGCTGTTGGTGCTGTAGGCGGTTTGTTGACTTTATTCGCTATAACCCCGGACAAAAAGCGGAAAAATGAAGAGGGTGAGCGTAAAGCAAGGGACAATGAACCGAGAGGAACTCAGCGAGCCCGATAAGATATAACTTTTAAAAAGTCCAAAACTTTTTGTCGTACAGGCCTCCCCTCTTTCATAACATATAAAGAAGTTATGAAGGGGGGAGTTTCCCTTATGAATGTTCTTATCAGTCATTTTCTACTCGGCCTTTCACTCGCCATTCCTTTCGGCCCTGTAAATGCAACCCAAATGGAGCAGGGAATTCGCCGAGGATTTCTTCATTCCTGTTTTATTGGTCTAGGTTCGGTAATGGCCGATGGTGTTTTTATGCTGCTCGTTTATTTCGGGGTTGTCCATTTTCTTACGATCCCGTTCATGAAGACCTTTCTATGGCTGTTCGGCTTTTTTATTCTGACTTATCTAGGAATTGAAGGCCTATTAACGATTAGCAAGCCGAATACCGCTACAAGGACCAGCGAGGGGTCGTTAGTTAAGTCGTTCAGTACGGGGTTCCTGATGTCCATCTCAAACCCCTTGGCTATTCTATTCTGGCTAGGAATATACGGATCCGTTCTAGCTAACATGATTGCCAAATATGACGCTCAGAAAGTTCTACTCTATAGTTTGGTAGTCTTAGCTCCAATATTAATGTGGGATACTTTCATCGCTATTATGGCAAGTGTCTTTCGGCGCCTGTTTACGGATTGGTTACTCGCTGGGATCACCATTGCTTCTGGATTATCCCTTATCGGCTTTGGGCTATATTTTGGCTGGGAGGCTTATCGGGTCCTGTTTGGATAAGAACAATTTGGTAAAGGATTAAATAACCCCACCAGCCATAAGCTAGTGGGGTTCGCTTTTTTAAGCGACGAATTAATATCTATTTATTTGCTTTCAAATAGTTGTTATACCATTCCCTACCAGAAGCCCAGCTTTTAGAGGCAGGATCTTCTTGCTTTATTTCAGAACAAGCAATAGCCATAATATATTCTTCTAACCCATCCGTAGTCGTGCTGGCAA
>JACMJI010000113.1 GCA_014380705.1 Gorillibacterium sp.
ATTAATAAAGCATGCTGAAGCATTGGAAAAGGATGCACTGCAGCTGCTCGCTCAACACGGACGCTACCTTGGTATCGGTATCGTCAACATTATCAACAGCTTAAACCCTGACCGAATTATCATTGGAGGCAGGCTTGCTTTAGCTGAGCCATGGCTTGCGGCTTCTATGCTGGAGGTCGTAAATCAGCGTTCTTTACCTTATCCCCGTGCCCGGCTGACGATCCAATTCTCAACGCTTGGCAGTAAGGCGACAGTGCTCGGAGCCTGCTCCATCGCTATATCGCGTTTCTTCTCTTCAACTAAAGTATCCGTAGAATAAACGTTCATTTCACACCAAGACACATTCTGTAACTAAACATGACATCAGTGTACGTTCGCTGAAATGAGGAGAGCTCCGTTCCGCAGCCTAAATCAACCATTTTTGCCGGGTTCTATGATCTCTACGACCTTATTTGGAGCCTCTGGACGATAAGAATCATATAAGTCTGCGAACCCTGTAAATCGTTCAATATTGCTTTTTAGATAACCTTCTGGCATCATTTAAGTTGACCTTCATTCGGTTCATTTTCCTGAAGTGCAGGAAAGATAATTGTTTGTAAACAGGTTAAATAATAATCATAAAAAGAGGTTCCAATGCTTGTCACAACATCTCATGATGCTACACACGATACCATTGTCGAAGCACGCAAGTTAGCAGAAAGCTCAGGGGCGAGGTGGGTGGATCGACGGTCTTTTTCGCTCCCTCAGCTTCATAAGCGGTATGGTGAGCAAGGGGTTTTAATTCTAACCCTGGAGAAATTAGTCTATTACCCGATCTCGGGTGAGCCGCTCTTCTTCCATCCAAGCACGGGCTATCTCCGGATCAAGCGAATGCTTAAAGGGGAGAGCGATCCGCTGATTGATCTGTCCGGAGTCCGCCCGGGCGATGCTGTTCTCGATTGCACGGCGGGCTTAGCAAGCGACTCCATTGTTTTTTCCCATGTGGTTGGTGAGACCGGCAGGGTGACCGCACTGGAAAGTGAACTGGTTTCTGTGCTGCTCTTGACCGAGGGGCTCATTAAATATCACGCCAAGATTGAGGCTCTGAATACCGCCATGCGCCGAATCGAGGTCATCCATACCGATCATTTAACGTATTTGCGGGGTCTTCCTGACCAAAGCTACGATATCGTATATTTTGACCCGATGTTTCGCATTCCGGTTAAAGCATCAAGTTCGATGTCCCCTTATCGGGAAATCTTTAATCCGAACCCCCTTTCTTTAGAGGCGGTAGAGGAGGCTAGGCGTGTGGCACGGCGCAGAATCCTGCTTAAGGAGCATCGCGATAGTCCGGAATATGATCGGCTTGGGTTTACGAAGCATCGTTCCCGTACCAAAATTGCTTATGGGGTGATTGATCTATGCTGACAAATCAACAATCATCTGGCAAAATCCCTCTGCTTGTCCTCATCGGACCTACAGCAGTCGGCAAAACGGGGCACAGCATTTCCATTGCACAGAAATGGAATGCAGAGATCATTTCGGGAGATTCTATGCAGGTCTATCGGGAGATGGATATTGGTACAGCGAAGATTACAAAGGGGGAAGCAGCCGGAATCCCTCACCATCTGATTGATATTGTCAATCCAGATGAACCCTTCTCCGCTGCAGATTTCCAACTCCTAGCTCGCGAACGCATAGAAGACATCTACGCCCGTGGCAAGCTTCCATTCATTGTGGGCGGTACAGGCCTGTACATTGAGTCGTTGCTCTATAACTTCGAGTTTAGCGAAGGTGGAGCGGATGAAGCTTTTCGTGAGGAACAGCGGGCATTTCTTGCCGAGCACGGCGCATTAGCCTTACATAAACGTCTGCAAGAGGTCGATCCCGTCTCCGCAGAACGGCTGCATCCCAATGATGACAGACGGATCATCCGTGCACTGGAGATTCTGCATTTGACGGGTATTAGGCTCTCCGAGCAACTCGCAGGCCAAAAAAGAGAATCACCCTACGAGCTCTGCTTGGTGGGGCTCAGTATGGATCGAGCGTTGTTATACAAAAGAATTGAAGAACGCGTAGACAGCATGATTAAACAAGGGTTTCCTGAAGAAGTAGAAGCACTTTTAGCTCGCGGCTATCGTCCTGACCTGCCATCCATGCAGGGCTTAGGCTATAAAGAGATCGGAAGCTATGTCCTGGGACGAACCGACCTGACAACGGCAGTGGAGCTGCTCAAAAAAAATACGAGGCATTACGCCAAGCGGCAACTGTCTTGGTTCCGGCATATGAAGGAGATCGAATGGGTCGATGTGACGAACACAGAAAACATTTCCAAGCAAACGCTTTCGATTGATGCTATAATAACAGCAAAGATCACTGGGTTTTGGGAGTAACGATCGAGCTTTTATGCGTCGTTTGACAGTTTCAAATCATGAAAGGGGATCTTTAATGAATAAGTCCATTAACATCCAAGATAATTTTCTAAATGCATTGAGGAAAGAAAGTATTCCGGTCACCGTGTATTTAACCAATGGCTTTCAGATCCGGGGCTTGGTTAAAGCGTTCGACAATTTCACTATTATTATTGATAGTGAAGGTCGGCAGCAGATGGTTTACAAGCATGCTATTTCTACGTTTACTCCTTTGCGTTCGGTATCTTTCATGTCAGACAATAGCGCTGACTAATTACCCATCTTTCTCAAAAAAATCGTGATTCGGAACAACCCACATAACCATGATGGGTTGTTCTTTGTTTGTAATTTATACTAAAAGTTTCTATAATCTGAAACATAACGGTCTATTCATGCGTATAGGGATAGAAAGCTAAGGGATAGAGACAAGGGGGTAAGGGTATGTCATATCGGAATCAGCCCGCTAAGAAATCGGTGAAGAAGAAACGCTTCAACCGAAAAAAAGTGATGATCTTGATGATGATCGCTGTAGCCTTTGCGATTGTCATTGCATTAAGCGGCTATGTAGCTATTCTATTTAATGGTCAAAAACAGCTTAAAGCGAATGAAAATAAATTTGTTATGGATCAGGCCTCGACCATCTATGATGTAAATGGCAACGAGGTTGCTAAGCTTGAGGTTGCAGAAGGAAACCGTATCCTAGCCGATTATGAGGAATTTCCGATACATTTGGTGGATGCGTTTGTCGCAACCGAGGATAAGCGTTACTGGGATCACTCTGGTGTTGACCCATGGTCGCTCGGACGTGCGCTCGTGAAGGATATTATTGCCAGGAGCGCTGTAGAGGGTGGAAGTACAATCACTCAGCAGCTTGCAAAGAATATGTTTCTCAATGCGGACAAAACCTTTTTCCGTAAAGGGACAGAGATGTCAATGGCTATGGCCCTAGAGGAACGCTTCGGGAAAGAAAAGATCATGGAGATGTACCTTAATCGGATCTTCTTTGGAAACGGCTCATGGGGAGTGAAAACGGCGGCTAAAACCTATTTTGGCATCACGGATCTAAAGGATCTTGAGCTTTGGCAAATGGCAACTTTAGCAGCTATTCCCAAAGCACCGTCGACTTATAACCCGCTTAAGAATCCAGTGAAGTCATTGCAGCGCCGTCAGGTCGTTCTGCAGTTAATGTATAGTGAAGGCTATATTACCAAAGAGCAGATGGACGAAGCCTATACAGTAGAGTATGATCGCTCCAAAAGCACAAAGAGCAGCAGCAACAGTGACAGCACTTATGATACCTTCAAGGATTATTTGATTCAGGAAGCATACGATAAGTATAAGATTGAGGAAGATAAGCTTTCCCGCGGTGGCTATAAGATTTATACGACCATGGACGCTAAAGCCCAGCAGATCATGGCCAAAACCTACAAAAACGATGATTATTTCCAAGAAGATATGAACGGCGAGAAGATGCAAAGCAGCATGGTCATCATCGATAATGCAACCGGAGGGCTTGTTGCTTTGATTGGGGGCAGAGACTATGAGTCCAAAATGACGTTTAACCGCGCCACCAATCAAGAACGTTCACCAGGTTCAACCATTAAACCTCTATTAGTCTATGGACCTGCTTTAGAATCAGGCAACTACAACGCCTTCTCAAAGCTGAATGACACAATCACGGACTTCAATGGCTACAAGCCAAGAAACGTCGGTGACAAATACGAAGGTGAAGTAACACTCGCCTATGCTGTCAAGAAGTCAAAGAATGTACCTGCCGTTGCTCTCCTCAAAGAAATTAAGATCAAAAAGGGGAAGGAATTCGCCTCTAACCTTGGTATTGAATTTGATAAAACAGATAATAACTTAGCTATTGCTTTAGGCGGAATGGCTCATGGGGTTTCTCCCCTGCAGATGGCCCAAGCCTACAGTGCTTTCCCAAATAACGGCATTCTTCATGAGGCGCATTCCATCGTGAAAATTGTCGATTATGATGATAAAGAGGTTTACACCTACAAGGGTAAACCAAAGCAAGTCATGAAGCCTCAAACCGCGTGGGATATGACGCAGATCCTGAAAACCGTTGTCCAAGAAGGCGGGACGGGCACGAAGGCAGCAATGAACCGTCCAGTAGCTGGCAAGACGGGTTCTACTCAGGTATCGGTCAATGGTTTGGAAAAATACAATAAGGATCTATGGTTTGCCGGGTACACAGCCCAGTGGACAGCAGCCGTTTGGATGGGCTTTGACAAGACAGACAAAGACCACTATATTACCATGTCTAGCGGTGGTGCAGCAGCCCTATTCAAAGCTGTTATGCAGAAGGCATTGGCCGAATACAAGGTAAAGGACTTTACGCGCCCAGATGGGGTGAAAGACCCTCAAGAAACACCATCTGTGATTACAGACCTATCACTTACCTATATACCAGAGACAACAAGAGTTATCTTGAAGTGGACACCAATCAACAAACAGGATTCTTATCGGGTATTTCGTAAGGAAGCATCTGAACCCGAATTTACTCTCCTACAAGAGATTGGAAATGTAACGAAATTAGAGGATTCAACGCTTATCCCAGGAGGTAAGTACCAATATTACATCATTCCTTTCGATCTCAAAACCTCTAAAGAGGGAAGTCCTTCTAATACTGTTGAGGTTACCATTCCAGCAGATGCTGGTGAGCTTTCTCCCTCACCTAGTGAGTCACCTTCGGGTAGTCCCGAAGCAACACCAACGGATGATGAGCAGACGGAACCATCGGGCTCTCTTAACCCAGATGAATCACCAACAGAGGGGGAACCTGAAGCTACGCCAACTCCATCAGAGGGTGGCAGTACAGATCCATCCGCAACACCAGAATCGACGAGCTCTAATACCAGTACACCTACAGCGACCAACGATGCGGACGCTGACTAATGTGATTAAGGGGACATTTCATGCGCGGATATAAACGGGTGATCGCTTTAGTTCTTTCCGTTACTTTATTAGCTATCCTAATGGCAGCTTGCGGAAAGCAGCAAGGAGAAGTAAAGAATACGGATAAGGTTACGGGTACGGGTAAGCCAGGCACTTGGTCAAAGGCTCCTGAGATGAGCATTGATCCATCGAAGTCCTATCAAGCAATTTTCGATACAAATGAAGGCAGCTTTACGATTGATTTGTTTGCTGCTGATGCGCCTGGGACCGTGAATAATTTTGTTTTTCTAGCCAAACAGCATTATTATGATGGCGTAACCTTTCATCGAATCATCCAGGACTTTATGATTCAATCAGGGGACCCGACAGCAACGGGTGGCGGGGGCCCAGGCTATACGATTAAAGATGAACTAGGTGGACCACATACCTACGAGCCTGGGATCGTCGCTATGGCTAAAACGAGAAGTCCTGACTCAGCTGGAAGTCAGTTTTTCATCTGCACAGGTGGTGCAAGTCAAAACCTTAATCAAACACCGGATTATCCGATATTCGGTAAAATAAGCGAGGGAATGGATACGGTACTCAAGATTGCAGCCACCCCGGTAACAGTTGACCCAGCGTCTGGGGAAGTGAGCAAACCGGAGAAAACGATCATCATTAAGAGCATTAAGATTAAAGAATCCTAAGGGGTACAAGGGATGGAATTAGATACGGTTCCAGAAAAGAGAGCATGTCTGCTTCTGCACGGCTTCACAGGTGCTCCCTATGAGGTTGAACCACTCGCTCAGCATTTAGAGCTTGCGGGTTGGGAATGCCACTTGCCTACGCTTGCTGGACATGGTGGAGATCTTCGCCAATTAAAGCCAGTTAGCCACATGGATTGGATTAAAAGTGCCCAAGAGAAAGCGGATAGTTTGGCCAATACTCACGAAAGCTTTGACTTGATCGGTTTTTCAATGAGCGGGCTGATTGCTGCCTTTCTTGCTAATCGGTATCCGGTGCGACGACTGGTTCTACTTAATGCTGCGGTAATTTATGTGAGTCCTGTGAGACTCCTGGCTAACGTAATTGAGCGTTTACACAGTCAAAATGATAAAAACTATGTAAATAAGAATAAGACGCCTGCCTCTGCTGTTATTGAATTTATGAAATTGGTTCGGGAGCTGAAGCCGGAGCTTGGACATGTTGAGGTTCCAACGATGGTCGTACAGGGTGGGCGAGATCCAATTGTTCATCCGTTTAGTTCGGGTTATATCATGCATAAACTTAAGGGGCAAA
>JACMJI010000114.1 GCA_014380705.1 Gorillibacterium sp.
GATGCCATATTCAAAGGCGCCACGTAAACTCTCCGCTCAACACACATATCCTCCACTTTTGGTTTCTGGGCAACCTTATTTCTCCAGTTATCTGGAGCCACTTCTGGTAGCAATATACTGAAAACTGAATTCTGATTCCACATCTGTAATTATACGGAGGTAGAGGTGCCGACCTGAATCATTTAACCTTTGTTGGGCGAGTTCTTATGGAAGGTAGCTTCGCAGTACCGTCAATTGTCCAGTCAAGGAATACTCACCGAGCACCGCAGGAAGCAAGCAGCAATCACCAGGAGTCAGTGCAAGCTCGCCATCGGACCATTTTAATGTTCCTTGGCCATCACAGACAACTAGAATAGTGAACGTTTCCGGGGAGGTTTCAAGGTTCCAGAGGTCTTGTACGACTCCTTTTTCTGTAACAAAATAAGGGGAATGTGCTAGCTCCAACCATTCGTTAGCTTTTGCATCATTGGTATTCATTCTTGATGCCCCTGCCCCTTCATAGGCAATAACGTTCAATGAGTCCTCCACATGAAGGTCACGAGGCTTTCCATCGAGACCGGGACGGTTATAATCATAAAGCCGATAAGTGGTATCGGAGTTTTGTTGAATTTCAGCTACAAGCACACCCGAGCACAAAGCATGAACCGTACCCGCAGGGATATAGAAGGAATCTCCAGCTTGGACGGATACTTCTTGCAGTTTGTCCATAATTTTGCCGGAATCAATGGCTGCACTTAGCTCCTGACGACCAATCCCATCACGAAGTCCATAGATTATTTTGGCATCGGGTTTGGCGTCCATTATGTACCACATTTCAGTTTTACCGAGTTCACCTGCAGGTAATCGGTCATAATGATCGTTTGGGTGCACTTGCACAGAGAGGTCGTCCTGACAATCGAGCAACTTAATCAGAAGCGGAAACCGGCTATTATTTCCGGTATATCCTTTCGACCCAAAGAAAGCTTCTCCATGCTGCTCACGAATCTGGTCCAGACCCATGCCAGCCAATTCTCCATTAATTATTGTAGTTGTTCCGTTTTGATGATCTCCAATTGTCCAAGCTTCACCGATATGCCCCTCCGGAAGGACAAAGCCAAATTGCTCTAAAGCCCGTCCACCCCACACGCGTTCCTTCATTTCTGGCTTGAATTTTAATGGATAAGGCTTCATTTTGTTTCCCCTTTTCTATAAAATATGGCGCTTAATTATAGCAAGCAAGTAGGCTGCGTTTGGGTCCCTGTTGACGAAACGATAGATCATGGCATCAAATCGATTCATGGGCAGATCATTGGCCCAAGCGATGACCGCATCAGTTTCCTCAGCGCCTCCGGGATGTCCGGGGTAAAGAACGATAGTGATGATCCCATTGGCCCGAAGTAAGCGCAGCGCAGCTTCCAGTGCAAGAAGTGTTGTATCAGTTTGTGTTATGACATCCTTATCCTCCCCGTCTGGAAGGTAACCTAAGTTAAACATAATGGCCGCCACTTTGCCATGAAAACACGCGGGAACCACATCTTCCATAAGGTGGTGCGACATGCACATAACATGCACATCCGAAATACCATTTTCAGCGGATAGTCGTTGCCTTGTTCGATCTAACGCTTTCTCCTGAATATCAAAGGCATATATCGTACCCTTCCGCCCGCTAGCTTTAGCTAGGAATAGTGTATCCACACCATTTCCAGCTGTTGCATCGACAGCTGGTTCACCTCGCTCTATTCTTTCCTCAATAAGTTTGCGGGCGAAGCTTAGAACAGAGGCAAATCCCATTCATGACCACTCGTTTCCGTTAAGTAACGTTTTCCTTGCCAGGTATCTCGCTGTGTCAGTTCTGCGTCGATGGCATTGAGTACTTCCCATTTTTTTAAACTCCACATTGGTCCAATCAGTTGATCTCGAGGGGCATCTCCAGTCAACCTATGAACAATCATCCCCGGTGGCAGCAGTTCTAATGAATCCGCAATCAGACTGACGTATTCATCCATTTCCAGAAATCGCAGTAATCCAGCTTCATATTGTTTAACCATGGGTGTTTTAAGCAAGAGATGAAGCAGATGAATTTTGATTCCCTGCACATCCATTCCTGCAACTGCTCGTACGGTATCCAGCATCATTTCCCGCGTTTCCCCAGGCAACCCATGGATAATGTGTGTGCAGATGCGAATGTTATGCTTTCTAAGCTTTTTTACACCTTCGATGTAAGTTTGCGTATTATGAGCCCGGTTGATCAACTGAGAAGTGGAATCATGGATGGTCTGCAAGCCCATTTCCACCCATAGATAGGTTCTTTTATTTAGATCTGCTAAGTATTCAACGACATCAGCTGGCAGGCAGTCTGGTCGCGTAGCAATCGATAAACCCACTACTCCTGGCTGTTTAAGAATCGCCTCAAAATATTCACGTAGTTCTCCCACGGGTGCATGCGTATTGGTATAAGCCTGGAAGTAGCCAATATATTGAGCTTGTGGCCATTTTTTATGCTGAAGGTCACGGATCGTATTAAATTGTGTGATGAGATCGTCACGTCGGCGACCAGCAAAATCTCCGGAGCCTCTGGCGCTGCAGAAGGTGCAACCACCGATCGCAATGGTTCCGTCACGATTGGGACAGGTAAATCCAGCATCGAGCATGACCTTAAACACCTTGGAATCAAATTGCTTACGCATTTCATAATTCCAAGTATGGAACCTTTTGCCGGACCATCTGTTATCCTCTTGCTGTATTTGTTGCATAGGCTCCTCCTTCATGAGGGTGGGCTTCGGAAATGCGACCGTGAATCTTGATTAGCACTACTCATTTTAGCCCAAAACAGGGAAAAATGCGAACATAAAGCCGCTTAGCGCGGGACAAACTTGTCGAATAAATCACTTATAAACCGAGAATAATAAACCTGCACCACCACTACTAGTAGATGGAAAGGGGACTTACCTTGAAGAAAATTAGTTTGGTATTTATGACATTGATGCTTGTAGTATTACTGGGCGCAGCCTCGGCATTTGCCGCAGGAACCCCTGCAACTAGTACAATGTCAGGCACAGGCATGGGCGGAACAGGCGGCGGTACAGGTACAACAACAGGCACAGGCATGGGCGGGACCATAGGCAACATGATGGGAACTGGAAATGGAACTGGGACAAGCAGTCAGAATAACTATGGTGGCTACGGTACAGGAACGAACAGAGGAACGAATAACACTTATGGTGCGAACAACACGACCGGAATGAACAATACCAATGGTACGAATAATACTTATCGTACACGTGCAACTGGTAACACGAACAATGGAAACTGGGGCTGGTTAGGTTTAGTCGGATTGTTGGGACTTGCTGGAATGCGCAGTCGTAACGATGTTCGCGATCCAAACCGTAAGTAATATGTAAGGGATAGTTATAAAAAGTCTCATCGTTAATCCCTACAAAGCAGTGGAGTAAGCTTATTCGTAAAGCTACAACACTGCTTTGTGGGGTTATTTTGTATCTGGCGTGATTAACATAAAGAAAACCCCACTCAAAGCTCAACGGAAACGTTGCACATGAGTAGGGAAATAGGTTTTTACTTAAATTTTATTTCTGTCCGAGCCATTCCAAAGCTTTGACTGCATTATCTTTTTTGTTGGCATTGCCACGGATGACCGCGATCGTCTGTACATTCGGCAGAGCGAGTGCTTTTATCGCGGCATTATTCGTAACGGCAATACCAACCCATTCGGAACCACCATCTTCGTATCGAACCTCTATGCGCTTATCCTTCGGAACATCAGATAAAGCTGGGAAATCTTTCAATGGCAAAAAAGCACCCTGTCTACCAAATTTCACAAAGTTAGCCTTGTCCATTATATAAACATCGGGTTTATCCGCAGCCATTGAAACCGTAGCCTTCTGGATCATAGCCATGTCGAATTCATCCTTCGGATCAATTGGAGCGTATTGATTGACGATGTGGATGTCCTTCCAATCCTTGATATTCTCCAAAAGCTTAACTTCAAAAGGAGCGGTATCCTGTATTTGAAAATCGGTGAAGAAAGTAACCTGTAAGTCCGCTCGATTAATCTTTTTCTGCTCCATACGGTTGTCCAAGATGCCGTTTATTGAATAAATGACAACGAGGACAGCGATAAAGGGAAGGATAATATGCCACTTGTAATACTCCCAAATGTGTTCAATCCGACCAATGGTTTTATTCTTTGGCTCTTTCAGACGAACTTGCTCGTCAAAAGCGGCTGACTTAATAAAATTATAAGCTTTCGTTGTTTCCTCCATCGAAAAGGTATGGTCCTTTCCATTATCCTCAGCCTCAACACTGTGATTGCGGCTCTTTATCACAAGGAGTGAGTAGCGCTGCTCCACCTGCTCATCCGTTGCATTTTCTTCAAGGCCAAGAATTAAATAAGCTTTTTTTAAATCCATCATTGCTTCTAATATCCTCCTAAACGAAACGTGTTTTTATCTATCATACCTCTATCGTATTACGAAATCATCTTTAAGGAAAGCGAATGCTTATAAATGCTTCTGGAATCCTGTTCTATAGACATTTTTTTGCAACAACCTTGGTTTCAACAGCCTTAAGCAGAATCTCATTATTTAGCATGCCCAACTATGACGAACATCAAAAAGCATAGTTTTAGATATCAAGGCCAAGGAGTAAGGTTCATTCTGATTCCGCATCGGTAAACGCACGGCGCCAAAGGACGCTGATAGACGTTTATCCTTGTTAGCCGAATTAGCTATGGTATACTGATGGTTAGACACATACGTGGCAATTGCTCATTATTTTTTTGACATTAATTAAAGATTTTGGAGGATTTATTGATGCGACTTAGAGGAAGAAAAGGAATTCGTGAGGAACTGGAAAGAGAGCAGCAACTTGTTATATTGGAGCCGCAAAAATTAAAAGGCATCTGGCAAAAGCACTTCGGCAATGACAACCCGATTCACGTCGAGCTTGGCATGGGAAAGGGCATTTTTATTAGCGAAATGAGTCGAAAAAATCCCGACATCAATTTTATCGGTATTGATATGTACGATGAACTGGTCAGGCGGGCCAGTGTTAAAGCAAGACAGCTTCGTGAAATTGAAACGAACTGGAACCTAGCGCTAGTGCTTGCAAATATTCAGTCCATCTCGGATGTGTTTGCTGAAGGCGAGGTAGAACGGGTTTATCTTAATTTTAGCGATCCCTGGCCAAAGAAGCGACACGCTTTCCGTCGGCTGACACACCCGGATTTTCTCCGGAGATACCTCGGCTTTCTTAATGAAAAAGGCCAGATTCATTTAAAGACGGACTCCCGCTCCCTGTTCGAGTTTTCCCTAAATTCTTTTGCGGATATGGATTTGCGTATGCGACAAATTTCCCTCGATCTTCATGGGGATGGAATAAGAGATGATCTAGTCATGACAGAATACGAGAAAAAATTCGTTGAGCGCGGCATGCCTATTCACCGCTGTGAGGTAATGATAGGTAAGATCGCCTTAATGGAGCATAAGATGGGGCTGGCACAAGTAATTGCTGCACCTATTGCTGATGAATAACACAAGGAAATAAAAAAAGATCGCATTTCCTAGGCCATTTTGGCTGAGTGGTCATGCGGTCTTTTACATATTTCGTCAAGCAATAAATGTTTACCCCTGCCGGGAACCCGAAGTGGAGAATTCGGATATCGAGTGTTCCGTAAGTTGTTTTTTTCATTCAGATTCCGTATCAGTAATCGCACAGCGCCAATGGACGCCAACAGGCGTTTATCCTTGTTCATAGTGCGAAATTCCTATTTTATCGAATAACTGTAACTTTTCAAGGTTTGAAACGTTCACTAATTTGAAAGAATAAACATAGACACTGCTGTGACCGTACCGAGAAGGGCTCCGGCTAGACAATCCGATGGATAATGCAGACCAAGTACCATTCGTGATACACTGACAGAAATAGCAAGTGGGACGAGTAGAAGTCCGATTGGTGGGTAATAAAGTACGAAAGGCATAAGCACCGAGAAGATAGCGGTGGAATGCCCGGAAGGGAAGGAAGCGTCGGTTAGCGGGTTTTCTCCGGTTTCGATTTCTTCTAAAACCTGATGCGGCCGAATGCGGGGAAACGTACGTTTGATGATGGAAACAGGAATGTGACTGATCGCAAGCCCGATTAGGGAGATCGTAGCAACCTTCTGCAAGGAGCCTGTTGACATAACAATCATAATCAACGTAAAACCGATGGTACAGATGGGTCCACCCAGATGGGTAATCGGACTGAAGACACGGAAAGCCATAAGCCTCTTTCGGTTTATTCGGCGGAACAAGTTAAGCTCTGTTTTTTTTAACCAAGCCGTTGTACTTTGCATAGAAAGCACCTCCCCGGTGATTTCTCTATACTTTAACTCATAATGATTTGCTCAGTGTAAACGGAATACAATGTTTTTGCAAAATTTCAGTAAAAGGCTGCATTCGTTGCATTTGGAGAGGAGGAGGCTGCCAGTCAACAACATGTATATAAATAACGTTAAATGTTCGAATTTCGCTTGAGATGTACAAAGGGAGTTAAAAAAGACTCTTTGGAGTGTACTTCTTGCTGTTTGCTTTGCTTAACTCACGATTTATCGCCCGGCGGGGCTTTGACAAATTGTTAAAAACGAGAGAGAATTCTAAACATGTCAGGAAACAGACTGCTTTAACGAGAGCAGGAAGACAGAGAAATAGAGAGAGAATATAAACAAATACAGCAAAGCATGTATTTGAAAAGGGGGGAATCAAATGCTGGACAGTTTTTTAGTATCTTTGCAAATTGTCTTTGCGTTGATCGGAGGGTATCAAACCTTCATCGCATTTTTCGGCTTGATTCACAAAAAGAAGCATGTAAACCATGAGCCGCAAAAATCATTTGCTATTCTTGTCGCGGCTCACAATGAAGAGCAGGTCATCGGAGCGCTTCTCGAAAATTTGAAGACGCTGAATTATCCCAAAGAGCTCTACGATGTATTCGTCATTGCTGATAACTGCTCGGATAAAACGGCAGAGATTTCCCGCCGCCACGGTGTTCAAGCTTTTGAACGTCATGACATGAGTAAACGCGGCAAGGGCTTTGGGATCGAGTGGATGCTGCGGGAATTATGGAAGCTGCAACGAACCTACGATTCCGTGGTGATGTTTGACGCTGACAATCTGGTGGCACAGGACTATCTTACACATATGAACAATGACCTCTGTAATGGCTCGCGGGTTATTCAAGCTTACCTGGATACGAAGAATCCACATGATTCATGGATAACGTCTGCCTATGCTGTTTCATACTGGTACTGTAATCGTCTATGGCAACTTGCGCGTACCAATCTTGGATTAGCTAACTATCTTGGTGGTACCGGGATGTGCTTTGAGGCAAAATTGCTTAAAGAAATTGGCTGGGGTGCGACAAGCTTGGTAGAGGATCTGGAGTTTACCATGCGTTGCGTAAAACGCGGGATCTACCCGACCTTTAACTATGAGGCAAAGGTATACGATGAGAAACCCCTTACCTTCAAGGCTTCCTGGAACCAACGTCTACGCTGGATGCAAGGACACTTTGATGTGGCTCGTCGCTACTTTTTTCCGCTGCTGTGGCAAGGGCTTAAGGAACGGAGCTGGGCTAAGCTTGATACAGCCCTTTATGCTCTGAACGTTTATACGGTTCTTATTACGGGCGGTGTGACATCGATCCTGTACATCGATATGCTGATCCCCGGAACTCCGAGTCTGACGTCAATTTATCTTCATATTCCAATCGTGATGCTTATTCTAGGCTTCCTCAGTGTTATTCAGTTCCCGATCGCGATGATCCTGGAGAAAGCACCACTGAGAATAATTAAATCACTGATCAGCTTACCTATATATCTGATTTCTTGGTATCCACTGACCTTCTATGCTTTCTTCACCCAGAACAATAAGCAGTGGAGCCATACTCAGCATACACGGGTCATTCGGATTGATGAGGTTCAAAAACAGGCCAGCTAAAAGAAAATAAAAAATCTAGCGTGAAAAAAATCTAGTTGTTGACACTTATGTACCCGAATGTTATATTATTTAAGTGTGTTTTGACGAAGTAGAAGCGCCCGCTTCTCACCTGTCCGACTACCGTCGGCTGGTCACCTGGACCCGTGAATGTTTAATGTGGAGCTATGGAGATGTGGGCTTTTTACGCCGCATCTCCTTTTGTTTTGAAATGTCAATGTTATACACACTACAATAACACAATTTAACGGAGGTGGAAGGCTATTAGTAAGGACCATATGATTAACGACGAGATTCGTGTGAAGGAAGTGCGTTTAATCGGCCCAGAGAGCGAGCAACTGGGAATTATTCCAATCCGCGAAGCGATGCAGATGGCTATGGACGCTAATCTCGATCTA
>JACMJI010000115.1 GCA_014380705.1 Gorillibacterium sp.
ATGGTTTTTTGGGTGGTCATTTATGCTAATAATCCATCTATCACTATCCAAGGATAAACGCCGTGCGTTTACCGATGCGGAATCAGAATGAACATATAATATTTATACATTCTGATATAGTTAAAAAATCCTGTACATTGTACAGGATTTTTAATGTTATCTACGAATATGTGGCTTTATCCTGTACAACGTGCAGGATCAATCGCTCAACTGTCGTTGTTCATGCCTTTATTAGAGAACCGATAAAGGATGGATTATGGGTCGGTCCCCAATCCAAATAACCAAAATTAGATGCAATCTTAATAGCTTCTTTAAGCTTATCGGCTAATTGGATAATTGATGAAAAAGCGTAGGAGTTCAAGGCCATATGGACTTTAAAAGGTGAAATTCCTGTGATTTTACTGCTTGTTTCAGGTGGGATAAAACAAAACGCGTGGCCCAATCAAAGATTCATGTGAATCTAATCTTGCTCCACTTCCCTATTCTCTACCTTGTACATTGCCTCTTCCCGCTCTTTGAGTTGTTTACGTTTCACAACTTCGATCTCCCTTGCCATGTCTGCTGCTTCCTCCGGTTCGATGGTCCGCTTGCGCTTTTCGGCTTCTTTACGAACCTGGTTCAGCAGCTCCACACCACTGTTGTGGTTCAAGTCGATCCCATTCTGCATAAGAACATGCTCCAAGGAATGCATGCCAGAGTGTTTACCTAGCATGAAGCTGTGCTCTCGATTGATTTCCTCCGGCTCAAAGCATTGGTAAACGGACCGATTCTTTAACAGTCCATCTACATGAATGCCGGATTCATGAGCGTATACCAGCGGACCGACGATCGGCTGAGCTTCGGGGAGGCGACGCCCGGAGGCTAGACTTACGTAATCGGCCAAGGGCTGAAACAAATCGGGTTGCAAGTTGTCGAAGCCGCCGTACAGATGGCGCCAAGCCATCGATACCTGCTCCATTGCTGCATTACCTGCTCTTTCTCCAAGCCCGGTTACTGTGCTGCTAGAAATATGGGCTCCTGCCGATAAGGCCGCCAATGTGTTAGCAGTTGCTAACCCGAAATCATTATGTCCGTGAAATTCTAGCTCGATATCAAGCGGACAAGCTTCTACAAGCGAACGAATACGTTCCTCTGTAGTCTGGGGACTCAGCGCGGAAACGGTATCAGCATAGCGGAAACGTTTAACGCCATCATCATAAAGGGTGCAGATCAGACGAGTAAGGTACGAGGAGTCGGCACGCGAAGCATCCTCTAAACCAACGGATACCGTCATCCCCCACTTCATCGCATAATCCACTGCGCGTCTGATCAAATCAAATGCTCCGGCCTTGGTTAACCCGAGCTTATCCCTAATGTGCAGCTCAGAAGCAGGCAAAGTCAGATGCGCCCATTTTGCCCCCGTGCGCAAAGAAGCATCAATATCTGATAAGACCGCCCTGTTCCAGGTAGACACCACGACCGGAAGACCCAGCTCGACAATACTCCGAATCGTCGCCTCTTCCTCCGAGCTCATGGCTGGCATGCCCGCTTCGATTTGTTCCACGCCGCATTCAGCTAATAGCCGGGCAATATCCCTTTTTTCCTGTGGGGTGAACGAAACACCTGGGGCCTGCTCTCCATCACGTAGTGTCGTATCATTAAAGCGAATACGCTTCATCAAACATCACCTTTCCCTTAAACCATTCCATGCATACGATTATTATACACGTACAATAGTTTCCTATTGTTCTAGAGTTTCGATCAAATCCATCTGTTTGTGAGCTTGTTTCACGCTCATCATACCTGAAAATGAATCACAAGCTCAATAATCTCCGAGCGGCTGGCGAGTCGGATGGGGGGGCCCCAGGTTCCGTAGCCTGATGACACAATGACATGAAGCTTGTCCTTGAGCAGATAACCCCAGTCGAGCTCAAACAAACGCCCTGTTACCCAATGGTTTGGAGCAAATTGACCCCGATGGGTATGACCACTAAGCAATACATCTGCTCCTGCTTCCGCTGCCAGATCGAAACGATAGGGCTGGTGATCCATCACGATAATCGGCTTCGAGTGATCCAAGGGCTTCAATAGCTCCAAAATCGGGAGTCTTCCCTTTGGATCCATGCTCTCCGCGGTTTTATCTTTTCTCCCTGTAACATAGAACGCATCGTTTATCAGAATCGACTCATCTAAAAGAACCTTAATTCCAATGGACTCCATCTCTCTTATGTAAGCTTCAAGGTGCCCCCCGTAATATTCATGGTTGCCGAGTGCAGCAAATACCCCATACTTGGCTTTTAACTCCTTCATAACGGTAGACATGCCATTGCGAAGGAATGGCTCAATATCATCATCGATAATGTCTCCTGGCAGTAAGATCAAGTCGGGCTGCAGAGCATTCATCTTAGATATCAGCTTGCCCAAATGGCGGTTGCCCACAATATTCCCCAAATGAATGTCCGAGACCATAGCCACACGCAGTTCCTTCACTCCACTTCCCTGCTTGTCCACTTGAAATTCATAGGTGCGAACAACCGGAGACCATGCATTTCGCGAGCCCCAAAGCAGCAAGACAACAAAAACCACCAGTACACTCGTCCCCAAAAATGGGATGTAACGGCTAGAGTCTGCACCAACGCGTTTTAGCAGCCAAGCTGCAAGATTGACAAGAGGCAGCAAGATAATCGAATATTCCATAATGGCAAAATAATAAGATCCGACCACCTTCAAAAAACGGGTTGTTCTTCCCTGTAGTATGGGTGAGCGTCCTAGCAAATAGGAGTATGCGAAGAGCATGAGACTGGTCCAGTATAACCATGGCGTCAGATGAACACCGATTGATTCCAAATACACGAGACCATTTAAGCCTATGTAAACATTAAAGCCGCCATAAATGAGCAAGAAAAGGATGAGTATCGTAAGGATACGTGGATTTAGCTTCATTGAAAAAACCCCCTTATACTCTTCCGTTATTTGTCTTATCATTATTCCTTAGATGATTTTACTCATTATAGCATAACCCTAAATGCTTCACCTCGAACCCTGACACCTCTGTCCAGACTAATAGATACCTGATTTCCACAAAGCAAAGAGGTCTAGGGTTATTAGCCCCAGACCTCTTTGCTTTTGGATTACATTCGCCTTGCCATTCGAGCAAGGATACCTATGGGAGCACCTTTACAGTTACGGTAAAGCTCTTCATATCGGTTACAGAATTGCTAACGATAAAAGCTGTCAGTACGATGACTTTATCTGATGTACCCGCTGCAGGCCGATTAACGGTCTTCCCATCATTGGAGATAAAACTCGTGTCAGAGGAAACCCAGGTGATTGAAGAGCCATTAACCCCCGTTGTTCGTAGCGTTAATCCCCGTGTTACATAGCTGGCATAATCTGTTCCATTAAAAATAACATCCAGTGCTGCTTTATCTAACGCTACCTTTTGAGCATCGGTAATTTGTTGCTTGACTATTAACGTAAACGTCATGGTGTCTGAGATGGAACCATTTGTGATTATAGCAGTTAGCGTAACATTCACATCTCCCGCACCTAATCCGGGTCGGTTCAAGGTTTTGCCATCATTGGAGAGGACACTAGGCTGTAACGAATACCATTGGATTGTCGAACCATACGCACCTTTAACTGGAAGGATCACAGGGCGTGTTACGTTTGTCTGTGTATCCACGCCATTAAAACCAATGGCGAGCGCCGCTTTATCCGCAGCAACCTTTTGAGCGTCATTAAACGCTGCCTTTACAGTCACCTCAAAGAGCTTTGTGTCTGCTATCGTACCGTTCGTTATGGTTGCAAAAAGAATCACTTTCACATCACCTGTTAAACCACTCGGACGGTTAACCGTTTTGCCATCGTTTGAGATAACCGCTGGATAGCTGGAAAACCAAGTGATCGTTGACCCAAGACTTCCGATCGTTGGCAGCTTGTCGAATGCCTGGGTTACGCTTCCCATATTGTCATTACCGCCAAAGTCGATGACAAGTGCGGCTTTATCCGTTGCTACCCTCTGGGCATCGCTCATTTGGGCCTTAACAATCACTTCAAACATTTTCGTATCTACATAGGTACCACTGGTTATTGTTGCAACGA
>JACMJI010000116.1 GCA_014380705.1 Gorillibacterium sp.
AATGTAGTTGAAGCTCCCACTCCCCTACAATCAACGTTAATTCATATCCATTCATAAAGGTTGAAATGTACTAGGAGGATAGATCCATGAACTTGAAAAATTGGTGGCTGCAAGGTTTGAAATATTTGCTGCTTATGAGCTTGATTATTCCTCTCCTAACGGCCTGCAGCGTATCGGATACGGTCAAGGAACAATATCCTTTAGAATCCGTTAATGGGTCGGGTAACGAGACCTCCTATGTTTATCGTGCAGTGGACCAAACTGTTGCCGAAGTAGCAGCGGAGCTTATCGAGAAGCGTAAGCCGGAGCAGCAAAGTGCAGAAAGTACCGAACGAATGTTTCTTGTATACTCGAACGAGATCATTCACCTTCAGCAAGCTTCTGATAACAAGGAAGATACGATAATTGAGGTTGATTCCAAGGAATATGTTCGAAGGAACTACAGTTCCGGGTTTCTTCAAGGCTATTTGTTATCGAGTGTCATTGGTAATTTGTTTGATAATGGCAGATCGACAGGCAGCTACCGCGGCTACTCAAGTAAGGATGATTACAAGCCTGAAAGCAAGTATCGCATTCCCACGGCAGCTGATAAGAAGATCGCACCTCCCATGACGGTTAACCGTTCTGGCTCGATTTTTAAACGCTCCAAAAATTCCATTAACAGTACGGATTCGACTTCATCGAAGGACCCTATAACCGGTAAAATCATCCGGGATAAGGATAATAAGAGTCAAACAGACAATCTATTTAAGAAGTCGAAGACAACAAAACCTAGAGTGAAGGTCGGTCGAAGCCGGATCTCGCGAAGAAGAAGATAATAAGACCCGCACAATCGAATGATTCTCCGGATCGCTTTCTTGCTCAGCCTGTGTGGTTGGGGAGTAGCGATCTTTTTTATATTCATGGGGTGAACTGCATTCCACCTAAGAGGTGACAACTAACCGTAAAATATATTGCACCCCTTCGGGGATTCAAGTATAGTTAAATGTAAATACTTTTCTTATTGAATTGTGCTTTTATGAAAATAATTTTCGGAGGGTGAGCGTTTGAATCTGCTCAATGCCATACGCGAAGCGCAAAGCGGTCTAAACCCTAAGGAACGGGAAATAGCTGCGTTTCTACTGTCACATACACAGGAAGCCATTCAAATGACAATCACTGAGCTAGCCGAGCATTCACGGGGAAGCACGGCTTCTGTGTCGCGTTTTTGTCGCTTATTCCATGTCTCAGGTTATCCTGAATTTAAGATGAGGCTGGCCGCAGATTTACAGCAAGCTGCTACTCGACCACAAGCTTATCAGGATATCGTGGCAGGGAACTCCCTGGAGCGGATCGCGGCTGCAGTCGAGACCAACCATATTCGTGCCGCAACGGAAACAAACCGAGCCCTTGATCTTAAAGAGATGCAGCGAGCAATCGATGCGCTTAACAATGCCCATCGGATTGATCTATATGGCGTTGCTACCTCAGGTATCGTTGCCCAGGATTTTCACCAGAAGTTGGTGAGAGTGGGGAAGCACGCCGTGATGTTCTCTGACTCGCATATGCAATTGACATCTGCAGCAAGCTTATCCCCTTTCGATGTAGCCATCGGTATTTCGTATTCAGGGGAAACACCAGAGACGCTGAAGGCTCTGCGCTCTGCCGCGGAAAGCGGTGCCACCACGATATCTTTAACAAGATTTGGACCGAACAAACTAGCCGCAATCGCATCTATCCGGTTATTTGCCTCAAATATGGAGGCTGGCGTACGCCGAGGTGACATGGCCTCTAGAATCGCACAGTTACATGTTTTGGATATTGTCTTCACCGCTATGGTCAGCTCTAACTTCGAAGAATATGTACCACGTCTGGAAAAATCTTTTCAAGTTGTTAAAACCAATACAGGTAGAAGGGATCAATCGCATCTATGAACATTCATATTTTTGATTCGCAGGAAAAGCTTAACGAGGCTGGTGCCCGTATTATTATTGGGACGGTCCAAATGAAGCAACGGGCAGTTCTCGGTCTGGCGACAGGGAGTACCCCTACAGGTATCTATGAAGAGATTGTTCGCGAGTATAATCGGGGACTCGTTAGCTTCAGCAAGACGACAACCTTTAACCTAGATGAATATGTCGGGCTGCCAATCGGTCACCCCGAAAGCTATCGTGTTTATATGCAGCAGCATCTTTTTAACTTTATCGATCTGCCTCCAGATCAAATTCACATTCCCAACGGAAGTCTTGAGGATACGTCCGTTGAGTGTAAACGGTATGATGAACGGCTTGCAGAATCGGGTCAGATCGACCTGCAGCTACTCGGTATTGGGCATAACGGTCATATTGGTTTTAATGAGCCCAATCACGCTTTGCTTCGAGAGACCCACACCGTAACCTTGCGGGAGGAAACGCGTCAAGCGAATGCTCGCTACTTCAAGTCGATGGACGATGTGCCAACACAAGCGATTACGATGGGGATGGGGGCCATCATGAAGGCAAAAACCATTATGCTCGTTGTACGCGGAGCGGACAAAGCTGAGATTGTACACAAAGCGCTGACCGGTCTAATCACAACAGAGATTCCGGCCTCCCTTTTGCAAACTCACCCTTCCCTTGTTGTGCTGATGGATGCTGAGGCTGGGAGGTTGTTTCAATCATGAGCATGGAAAAGCATATTATCGAAGCGAACGACGTGCGCATTATAAATGCCCGTATCGTTACACCCCAAGGCGTCATTGAGAATGGCTCTATACGGATCAGGCAGGGTCGTATCATCGAAATCGTGGAAAGTGGAACCCCTCCTATTGAGGATGATTCATCTGCTGGTGGCGCTCCAAACCAAATGGATGCGGCTGGTGGATGGGTGCTTCCAGGCTTCATTGATATTCACGTTCATGGCGGGCTAGGACATGAGTTTATGGAAGCAACAAGGGTAGCCTTTGATACGATCACCCGATTTCATAGCGAGCATGGGACAACTGCCATGCTGGCGACAACAGTCACCGCTTCAAAGCAAGACCTTAACCGCGTAATTGAGCAAGTGAGTGCATATCGGACTTCACCAATGCCTTATGCTCAACTAGCAGGCGTGCATTTGGAAGGACCCCACATTCATCCAATGTGGAAGGGTGCGCAGAACGAACAGTATATCATCCCTCCAAAGCTTGAATGGTTGGAGGAATGGGCTGCTGCTTACCCTGGCTTGATCCGAATTCAGACGCTTGCACCCGAACAAGAGGGCGCCATTCATTATATCAAAGGCTTAGTGAACCATGGAGTTGTCGCTGCCGCAGGGCATACAAGCGCCACTTACGACCAAGTGGAAACGGCTGTTGCAGCTGGTCTTAGTCACGCCGTACACACCTTTAATGCCATGCAAGGTCTTCATCATCGCGAGCCTGGAACCCTTGGTGCTGTGCTGACGGATGATCGGATTACGGCAGAGATCATCGCAGACGGCCATCATGTTCATGTCGCAGGCGTTAAACTACTTTTCAAACAAAAAGGCGCGGATAAGGTTGTTCTTATAACGGACGCCATATCAGCAGCAGGTTTTGGAGACGGACATTATTTACTTGGAAGCCTGCCTGTTGTTGTGAAGGCGGGAGTGGCTCGACTAGAGAGTGATGGAGCCTTGGCCGGAAGCACACTGACGATGATTGATGCTTTTCGTTACGCAGTTAACCAAGCAGGCGCCTCCGTTCCCGATGCAAGCCAGATGGCAAGTGGCAATCCGGCGCGCGTCATCGGCATTGATTCCATGACTGGATCAATTGAATGCGGCAAGCAAGCCGACGTCTTACTGCTGGACACAGAGCTAAACCTACAGCAGGTTTGGGTAAAAGGTGCACCTATGCTTTCACCCTAAATAACAGGAAGTTTTTCCTGTTAAGTTGAGGATTTCGGGGACCCCGCATGATTTAACAGGATGTTTTCCCGTTAAGTCGGGAATTTTAGGGCCCCCTAATGATTTAACAGGCAGTTTTCAAGCTGTCCAAAAACCAAGGCAGTTACAGGTTTGTATGTTGGCTTCTGGCATTCTTGAAATGGCATCCTCTGATTAGACGAGGGAAACGATGCCCTATTCAAAGGCGCCACGTAAAAGCTACGCTCAACACACAAATCCTCCACTTTTGGTTTCTGAGCTAACTGGAATTCCTCCCGGTAAACTTGTCCAAACACTACTCTGACACTAGCTAACTGGAATTCCTCCCGGTAAGCTTGTCCAAACACTA
>JACMJI010000117.1 GCA_014380705.1 Gorillibacterium sp.
GACATTCAAATTCGTAACGTCACTGGTTTCTTAAGCCATGCAGGCCTAAGGCAGGATCACAAAACTGGAGACTACCTTACGCTCTGAGCCATCTGATGGGCTATTCAGCACCTTGCCATTGTAAACGAATGAGCTTGAACCTCCTCCGTCCAGGTTGTAGGCATCGCGGACATTCCACTCTAGAAGCTTCGTCTGCGCTTCCTCCAAGGTGATCCCGGAGCTGCCCCTTTGTCTGCCATCAATCACAATAAAGAGCAAGTCCCCGTTGGAGAAGTGACCGATGAAAGTGCGCGGCTCTTTTTTGTTCTTCCATTTCGAAGGGATATGGAGTTTCCCTCCATTTTTGAGCAGAGTAGGAATGAAGGTGGCTCCTTGCTGGATACCCATCCTCTTGATTTGCTCTTTAGTTGTTACGTCGCCGCCTACCAGATGGCCGTTCATATTAATCCCGATGAAGCTTAAGTCTGTCCGGGAAAAGGTTTTGACCTTGCCATCCACTACGGTTATGCCCATCGGAAAGAGCAATCCATTCTGTCTAGCAAAGCCCCCGGCGTTGATTGCGATTACCGCATCCGCCCGCTCAGCGGCAGCACTGGTCTTCTCGCCCTTATGGCCGATCCGATCACCAGCTAATACCAGCTTGACTGCCTTTGGATCATGCAGCTTCACCTTAGCCATATAGCCGCGATACCCAGCCTCCTTCAGTGAAAAAACTTTAATGGTGGATCGTTTGCCATAGGACTGACCCATCGGTTTTCCCAGGATATTGGCGAGGACCGAGTCGAGTACATCACCCGTCATCTTGGCTTGCTCCATGCTGGAGCTTACAACCTTGTCAATCGCTAACTTCTGGGCGACATCTAAATCGTTTTCTTGCTTGGCATCATCCTTAAGAGCGACCAGTACCGACTTGATGTCAGCAATCTGCTTCGTTGACTTGCCAGCGGACACGTCGATTAACCGATAGGCTTCCTCAAGACCAGATAAGGGTTCCTTTAGCTGCTCGGCAAGGTCATGCTCCAGATGAAGGCTTAGTTTAGCGTCCTTGTAGCCCGGTTCCAGCTTGTCATCGTCCAATGCGAAGCCTGTACATAATCCCGTGATAACAGCTAATATCAATAACGGAGGAAGGATCCATTTAGTAAACACGAGCCGCTTCCTCCAGACGTTTAATCAATTTGCGAAGCTCGCCCAATTCCTTGCTAAGATCATTAACCCGCTCATTTAGTGCTTTCTTCGTCTTGGCTGTTGTGCTTAATGAATCTCCCGCGAGTGACATCTCTTCTTTCACGGCTGTCAACTCACTCTCCACTGCCGCAAAATGCTTCTGCAGCATCTCCGCCTGCTTCTTCTGTTCATCCAGGGCCGTCTGCAGGGTGGTCAGCTTCGTGTTTAGTTCAAGCATTTGCATTTCATTCGTCCTGGCCACTCGGTCCAATTGATGCTGAATATTACCTATATAATTGCGTGCAAGGGCGTACCCCCCGTATCCAATCGCAAGCCAGATCAAGATAATGATCGACAATGTCACCCAGCGTGGTGCCCGTTTTACCTTTGTATCTTTCTTCGTCCGAGCCAGTTCGAGGCTGGAATCGTAAGACAATTCGTTCATGGATCGGGTTCTTCCTTCCTGCAAGTTAATCGAGGTTTGGTGGATAGGTTTCGACATTCCCCCATCTTATTCCAACCTCATACATGGCTTATACGCTAAAAAGCCCTCAATTGTTGCGAAATAAGTCTAAATATAGGAGTCAAAGAGAGAATAGAGGAACTCAAACATAGGCAACGGTTCCCAGCTTTGTCTCACATCAAAAAAATCGCACTCCACTTGGCCATGATGGCTTAAGGGAGGCGATCTTTTATTTGTCCAGCTATTTAATCTACTTCATCTCAGTTTCACTAAAACTAAGACCTTGGAAAAACACAACTACTCATTCAGTTTCTCGCCGCAATTGGAGCAAAATTTTGCCCCTTCACTTTTCGCACCACAGTTCGGGCAGAAATTGGCTTTTTTACTCCCTGCAGCAGAATGTGGCGCATTGGGTACGGGTTGATTATCAGCTGCGGGCTTCGGAGTTTGGTTTACGTTTTTCATCATCTCATTCGCTATGTTCATGCCCATCATCATACCGGCCATGTCCGAGGCAGCGCCGCCGCCTTTAACATTACCGGATGCGATGCCATCGGTCATGCTGACCTGCTGATATTTTTGCAGGTTGCCAATCATTTCATGGGAAGCGGTCTTCGTAATCATATCTTGAATCTCTTGAGGGTAATTGAAGCTCATGACCTGGAAGCTCGTGATCGTCAGTCCGTTATCCAGCACCTGCATATCAAGATCTTCACGAATACCCTTGGCAATATCGTAAGCATTCGCTTGCAGATTAAACATGTCCTTTCCTTCTCGGCTGATCCACTTCATTAACAACTGATCCAACACGGAAGTAATCCGGATTTTAACATCCTCAACAAGATAACTGTCTTTGATCCCGGCAATCTTATCTATGAGCGTAACATAATCGTTTATTTTAAAAGTGAACGTACCGTTGGCGCGGATGGGCATACCGCCCGGAAGCTGGGGAGCAGGGATCAGAATCGGATTCTGCGTTCCCCATTTAACGGTAAACTCCTTCGTATTAACGAATAAGACTTCCACCCTCATCCCACTGTTAAAGCCAAATTTAAACCCTTTGAGCGTCGAAAGGAACGGGACGATATCGGAATCGATGGCATATTCCCCTTCATTTACGAAAACTCCTTCAATTTTTCCATTATTTAAGAAAATGGCATCTTGACCGGGACGAATAATCAGCTTGCTTCCTTTTTTAACCTCCCGGTTGCCCCACTTCCAAAAAATCATATCCTCTCTAAATTCTTCCCATTCCACAACATTGGCAAATTGATTCTTAAAAAAGACCATTATGTACCCATCCCTTCATTTTCAATTAAAATGATCCTCTGCTACCGCTATGCGAATGTCCGCCACCGGAAGTCCCGCCGCCACCGCCTGAGCCGCCGCCACTACTTTTTTCAATCTTCCGTTTCGTTACAGTTGTGCGAATGTACTGGTCCTGCTGCTCCAGAATTCCTGAAGTACCCGCATCCTCATAGGTCCGCCGATCTACCGTAACACGACCTCCGGAATGATACGCCATCAGCCCAACGATAATCCCAGCAATGCCCAGCGAAACCGCTAATTGAAACCAACCATTAAACAAAATATTGTCCGGGTTTGCCCCCGGGCGGAATCCCATATATTTGTGTGCAGTTTTAATATACTTTTCAAAGGCAAGCTCATAGTCGCCGCTCGTTAAATATGGAGTAATCTTGTTACGGATCTTATCAAGTCTGCCATCATCCAGGTACTCCTTCGCTTTGTAAAAGCCTGCCAGATATATCTCGCGATTCTTCATGTCCATCGTCAAAATGACCGCATTGCCATGACTCTTATCATATCCAGGTGCGTGCTCATCGTAAAAGTCCTGCGTCATTTTCATGACATCCATACTTTCGGTATTATTGGAAGTATAGATAACGATGTCCGTCTCACGCTTAGCTCCGTATTCATTCGCCATCAGATTCAGCCGGTCATACTCTTCCTGACTAAGCAGACCTGCTTCATCATAAACC
>JACMJI010000118.1 GCA_014380705.1 Gorillibacterium sp.
AATTTGGCGGGAAGTACGTCCCGGAAACACTAATGAACGCATTGATTGAACTGGAGGACGCTTATAAACTGCATTCCGTAGCTCCAGAGTTCAAAAGAGAGGTTAGCTATCTACTAAAGGAATACTCCGGTCGTCCAACTTCGCTCTATTATGCGGAACGACTGACTGAAATGCTTGGTGGAGCTAAAGTATATCTGAAGCGGGAGGACCTAAATCATACGGGGGCACATAAAATCAATAACGCCATCGGTCAAGCTGTTCTCGCGAAACGAATGGGTAAGAAAAAATTAATTGCTGAAACCGGGGCAGGCCAGCATGGGGTTGCAACCGCGACGGTAGCTGCTCTTATGGGTTTTGAATGCAAGGTATTTATGGGAGAAGAAGATATTAAGCGTCAACAGCTGAATGTCTTTCGGATGAACATATTGGGAACGGAGGTTGTACCTGTAACCTCTGGTACCCGGACGCTCAAAGATGCTTGCAACGAAACCCTGCGATACTGGGTCAGTAATGTCGAGGATACCTATTATATTCTTGGCTCGGTAACAGGCCCGCATCCATACCCAATGATGGTGCGTGATTTTCAAAGGATTATCGGGGATGAAAGTCGCGTTCAGATTCTTGAAAAAGAAGGTCGGCTGCCTGATCTGATCATCGCATGTGTCGGTGGAGGCAGCAATGCAATGGGCATATTCTATCCATTCGTTCAGGACCACAGCGTTCGCCTGATGGGAGTGGAAGCTGCTGGCCGGGGAATTGATACCGAAGAGCACGCAGCTACGATGAACAAGGGGAGTCATGGTGTTTTTCAAGGCTCGCTGAGCTACCTTTTGCAGGACCGTAATGGTCAGGTTCTTCCCGCTCATTCCATATCTGCTGGACTTGACTACCCGGGTATTGGTCCAGAGCATGCCTATCTCAAGGATGAAGGACGAGCAGAATATGCTCCGATTACCGATACAGAAGCGTTAGACGCTTTAAAGCTGCTTAGTCGTACAGAGGGCATCATTCCTGCCTTGGAGAGCGCCCATGCGATAGCTCAAGCGTTGAAAGTTGTACCAACCATGAGTAAGGACCAAATCGTTATCATCAATCTCTCCGGTCGGGGAGACAAGGATATGGAATCCATTATGGGTTTTCAAACGGGGGTGGAAGCATGAGTTCACTAAGTCCAGCCGTCAATCGGATTGATCAGGCGTTTCAAGCTGCTAAGCAACGAGGCAAGGCAGCACTTATTCCATTTATTACGGTTGGTGACCCGAATATAAACACATCTATAGAGATCATTCTGGAACTAGAAGCAGCTGGAGCAGATATGCTCGAGCTTGGGGTTCCTTACTCTGACCCGCTTGCCGACGGCCCAGTTATTCAGCGTTCCTCGGGCAGGGCACTTGAGAACCACATCACTATTAAAGAATGTATCCGTGTTGCCAGAACGTGTAGAGAAAAAGGCTCACAGCTTCCCTTTATATTGTTCACCTATTTTAACCCAGTGTTGCAATCGGGGTTGGAGCTTTTTTTTGAGCTGCTGCGTGAAAATGATATCAGCGGACTTATTATTCCGGATCTTCCCATCGAGGAAAGTGGTCAAATTCGGGAGATGTCGATTCAGTATGGCATTCATCTCATTCCACTCGTTGCTCCTACCTCTAATGAACGGATTTCCAAAATAGCTGCTGGCGCACAGGGCTTCATCTATTGTGTCTCTTCATTGGGCGTAACCGGCTCACGCAGCGATTTTCATTCTGACATTGAGGATTTTCTTGCCAGTGTTAAACGATCTACCTCATTGCCGATTGTCGTAGGCTTTGGTATCTCTAACCAAGAACAGGTAAGTCGTTTCGCTAAGTTATGTGACGGGGTCGTCGTCGGCAGTGCCATTGTACGTAGTATTGAAGAGAGCCTGCCGCTTCTTGTAAAAGAAGAAACAAAATCAGAAGGCCTCTTGCAAATTCACAAATTTGTGGCAGAATTGAATGAACCTAAATAGTAGGAGTGTGTGTGATGCAGCCGAAACCGAATATTGTTCACTTACCGGTTTACCAGCCAGGCAAACCGATTGAGGATGTCAAAAGAGAGCTTGGGCTCACGGAGGTTGTAAAGCTTGCCTCTAATGAGAATCCGTTTGGATGCTCCCCAAAAGCCAAAGAGGTGATTATCCGGGAGCTTGAGAATCTGAGCTTGTATCCAGATGGGGCTGCCGTTGCACTAACAGAAGCGGTTGCAAAGCGTCACGGTGTTGCGCCAAATCAGATTATTTTTGGCTGTGGTTCTGATGAGGTTATTCAGATGATCGCCAAGGCCTTCTTCCTTCCTGGTGATGAAACCGTAATGGCTACACATACTTTTTCCCAATATCCACACAATGCTAATGTAGAGAATGCCACCATTGTCGAGGTTGCGATGACACATGGGAGTACGCATGACCTGCCTGCAATGCTGGCAGCGGTGACAGAACAGACAAAGGTCGTCTGGATCTGCAATCCCAATAACCCCACGGGAACTATCGTATCTCATGATGAAGTAAAAGCATTTCTCGATAAGGTTTCTTCGGATGTACTTGTCGTTCTTGATGAGGCCTATATCGAATATGTCACAGATCCAGATTTCCCTAATGGACTTGAACTGCTTCAAGATTATAAGAACCTCGTATTGCTGCGTACTTTTTCCAAAATATATGGCCTCGCGTCACTACGCATCGGGTATGGGATCGGTCACCCCGATGTGATCAAGCTGATTAACCAGGTTCGTCCGCCCTTTAATACAACGCGTGCTGCTCAGGCAGCTGCCTTGGCTGCGCTTAGTGATGATGCATTTATCGAAGATTGCCGTGCTGCGAATACAGTAGGCATTCACTATTTGACGGAGGAGTTTACTCGACTTGGTCTGACTTATTTTCCAGCGCATGGCAACTTTATTATGGTGGATGTGAAGCGGCCGGCTGCCCAAATGTTTGATGCTTTGCTGCGTAAAGGGTTCATTGTTCGGGGAGGTCATGCCCTTGGCTTTCCTACATCTCTACGGGTGACGGTTGGCAATCAGATTCAGAATGAAGGCTTTATCCAGGCACTTGAGCAGGTCTTAGTGGAAATGGCTGTGCAGGTTTAATGGGTATAACGAAAATTGCTATTTATGGCGTTGGACTTATGGGTGGCTCCTTAGCTCTGTGCTTTCGTGAGAAACCTCAATTATATGTCGTAGGTCATGCCTCAAGCGCATCCTCTGCAGCCAGATATTTGGAGAAGGGAGTGGTTGATCACGTCACCACCTCTTTCGAGGAAGCCGCCGAGGATGCAGATTTTATTTTTCTCTGTGTTCCTGTTGGGATGCTGGAAGGATATTTACACAAGCTGAGCCAATTAAAGCTAAAGCCAGGCTGTATCGTTACGGATGTTGGCAGCACGAAGGCAGCGATTTGTCAGGCTGCGGAGAGCATTGATCTTGGCGGTGCTTGGTTCATTGGGGGCCACCCGATGGCTGGCTCGGAACGTTCTGGTGTAGACGCAGCAAGTGTTGATTTATATGAGAATGCCTTCTACATCCTGACACCTATTGCAGGAGTACCTGATGAAGCTTGTGAGCGGTTGTCCGATCTGCTCCTTCACACCCGTGCCCAGATCATCAAAGTGGAGCCAACGGAGCATGATGCGATCGTTGGGGGGATTAGCCATCTGCCGCATATCATTGCTGTAGCACTGGTGAATTTAATCGCTAGATATAGCGAAGGGAATCCTTTGTATCAGAGTCTCGCCGCTGGAGGTTTTCGTGATATCACTCGAATTGCTTCGAGTGAACCCACGGTTTGGCGGGATATTCTGCTGAGCAATCGTCAAGTCGTACTTGATTTTCTGCGGGAATGGACCGAAGAGACCGATAAGTTTATTCGTCTATTGGTTAGTGAGAATGGTCAAGGAATTGAGGAGGAATTCTCGCGTTCCCGCTCGTTTCGTGATCAAATACCAGAGAGACGCAAAGGTGTTCTTAAAGCCGTCTACGACATCCACGTTGATGTACCCGATCACCCGGGGATCATAGGACAGATTGCGACAAGACTAGGAGAAGAACGAGTGAACTTGAGTAACATTCAGGTAATAGAAAGCCGCGGGGACGTTCCTGGTGTGCTTCGACTGTCCTTCTCGAGCCAAGAAACCTTAGATCGAGCAGTGGCTTTACTCAGTCAAGATTTTCCGGTTCATGTCTAGACCGGAAAATCTTTATATTTCAAAAAGCAATCGCTTACAAAAAACTATTGACAGAATGTAACCGTATACATATAATGAAAGTACAGTATGGTTTCTCTCCACTCCTATCCGATTTTGCACTATGTGCGACCGCCAATTTGGCGGTTTTTTTTTGTGTATCGGAATGTATAAATATTAAATTAGGCAATTCTGATTCCGTATCGGTAAACGCACGGAATCAAGGACGCCGATAGGCGTTTATCCTTGGACATTTACAGGAGTTTGGGGATCCGAACCCGAAGGGTTTGCCCGCGTGCAGGGAACGATTGAACAACTTCACTGAAATACTTCAGCAAACGAGCACAGCGTTTCATTGCCACCTCGATTGCCAAGAATCTAACGGAAGTAGATGCCGTTATTTCGTTAAAAATGACCTTTTCTAAAATCTAACGGAACTGAGAGCAGCTAATTGTCCTTTTCCCCACCGAAATAGCCCAAAAACCCGATATAACGGTCTACAGCTCCGTTAGTAATCAAAAGTGGCCCAATTTTATGGAATAACGGCTGTGTCAGCCGTTAGAAACAGCATGCGGTTAATTTATTATTCCCGGCAATTGATACGAACGATACCGCACGTTCCCGCTGACCACAACCAACTGCTTTTTATTTTTCAGCAAGATGTATAAAATTTCTTCTGCAACATTATCAATGCTTTCTTCGTCTGGTAAATGGAAGCAATAAAGGAAACAACTCTCGGGTCAATATTCTATCAAATTTCGACTTATTATATGAGTATTACGCAGGATTTTAAAGTTTCATAGGGAATTGTAAGAATACGACTATTTATAACTATGTTACTGATTCTCTAAAACAGTACATAAACTTCAGTATATTTTAAATAAATCATTGTTCAAGGCGAAACTTTCCATAACCGACGGAGTCTAAACTTTGTAATACCCGTCGGTCATAGATGCAAGGAATTGCAAGGAGGAAACGGGTATGACTGATTCTCAATTGATTAGAGAAATTAAAGATGGCAATGTTGAAGTGTATGAGGAATTGATGAAGCGTTATGAACGAAAGATTTACGCATTCATCTTTCATATGCTCAAAAGTGCAAAGCTTGAAGCCATTGTTGACGATCTCTGTCAAGAAACATTTTATAAAGCATATCGGAGTCTCCAAACCTTCCGGGAGGTTGAGGCCTCGTTTTCTACATGGCTTTATACAATTGCACGTAATACCGTACTAAGCGAGCTGCGGAAGCAAAAGCATGTTAAGGTTTCGTTGGAACTAGGGGGTCAAATTCCCCAAGTATCCATGGAGCTTATGCCGGAGCATACGGTATTGCGGAATGAGAAGGTTTCTCTTGTTCGTGAAGCGATCAATAATCTTCCAGATAAACAGCGGTCAGCTTTGATTCTTAGAGAATACGACCAGCTTGATTATCAGGAAATTGCCAGTGCCCTAGGCCAGACGGTTAGCGCCGTCAAGTCATTATTGTTTCGTGCACGTGCAAGTGTCAAAGTGCAGCTCGAGCCTTATTTTGCGGATCATATTTTGCTGAATCTCAAGGAGTGAGCTCATGAATTGCTTTCAGGTACAAGAACATCTTGGGATATATGATGAGCTGCCTGACGACGAACCAAGGAAGGCGCAGATCAATGAACACATAAAGGAATGTGAAGCCTGCGCTGAAGAATATCTATTCTGGAAGGATAGCTTCGAGCTAATAGAGGCGGTTTCTTTCTCCGAGGAGCGGGATGAGCCCGCGGTGCAAAAGCCGTTTAGTGGTCAGGTTATGGCTCAAATTTATCGTGCTGAATCCTGGCGGACCCCCATTAATCATAAAACGTACTCTTTACCAAATGGTACACGTCGGAAGCTTTTTGGGATTATCTCATTTTGTTTAGCGTTATTTATCGTCAGTTTTATCTATTCCACCTTCCAGAAATCAAATCCTGATGTTGTGCAAGCGAATAGCTCTTCACTTTTTGGTTTTCACCAATCAGCAAGCTTTACGGGTACAACAGATGTAGATTCCTTGCCTCGCTCGGCGGTGGCTAGTGTGAATTCGATGGTGATGGAGCAGATCAAGTTTGGTCAGTTTGACAAATCACCCGAATACTGGATTGTATTCTCCTTGCTAGGGCTGGTTTGTGCCTTGTTGATTATGAACTGGCTTTCGCGAACCCATTCATAATCATCAGGATGCCTTAGAAAAGAGCTTAACGTATAATTAACCCTAGAAGAAGCAGCCCTAAACCCATGGAATTCTTAGCTGAGAATTCCATGGGTTTAGGGCTTTTTTTGACATTGCGCGCCTAGCCAAGCTAGGCACAACTAATTGATGAAAGATCAATCGAAGTCGATTGACGTACGAAAAGCTGTATTTAGCAACCTCGAATTACGGATGAATAAGACGGAATCGAAAACAAGAATTTATAAGTTTTTGGGTTATCCTTTCTAGAATTTTACCGCGAAAGCGAGAATTCTGTATGATTATTCGTACAGAATCGTCCATTTTACCGCGAAAGCGAGAATTCTGTATGATTATTCGTACAGAATCTCTCTCCCCCCGATCCAAGCAACCCCAATCGGGACTCGCAGATGTGCCGATTTATCCACATTCTAATATGCCTCTGGCTAATGCCTGCAATTTCTCTCCCCCACCAGATTGCGACTATGCTTCACCCAACTTTCCGATACTTTTGACGAGTTATGTTCATTATTGAGTATCGTTCGTTTTTCTTGCTTCATTAGAATGTATAACGAATAGATAAGGTTTTTTCTGATTCC
>JACMJI010000119.1 GCA_014380705.1 Gorillibacterium sp.
CTGCGTATCAATCTCTGCTACCAAGTGATAGTCAATAACCTCTTCGATCCGGACGATAATTTTACTGTTTTCCATATTCTTATTCTTCATTTCGATTTCCCCCGTTCGTTCTCTTCATGGATAATCTCAATCGTCATGCCTTCCATATGGTGCTTCGACATCTGCTTGCGTTTTTTTCGATTTTCCTTCGATTCAAACAAGATGTCCATGTCATACCCATCGGGGTAGAGATGCTTGCGATCAATATAAGGCTTGATTCGCTTGATGTTGATCTGGTGCTTCTCATTCTGCACGATAATCACGAGATTACCCATCTCATCAGGTGTCCGATAGATGACCCCAGCTCGTTTAAGATAAGGAATAAAGACGCGGTCACCTACCTCCCAGACTTTCCCGGTGGCTGTAGTGCTATCGTCGATGGTCGGGCCCCCATTACTCCGTAAAGCTTCCTCCGATTGTTGCCCTTCCATTTGACTCCCTGAGCGTATTGGTGCGGCTCCTGTCGCCGGTTTTATAGAAGAGGTACCTGGCTCGTTTTCAATGATGTGCTCAGTGAACTTACTGGGTTCATCAACATTTTCTATAATCCCTGATCGATCATTCTGCCGCATACTTGCTAAGATCTTAGCTCGCTCAATGACTGAGGAATGGATACCCAGCCTCGCAGCTATGTGGAGGGCATAGCTTTTTCCAGCTTCGCCAATGGTGAGGCGGTACAAGGGCAGAAGCGTCTCCAGGTCGAACTCCATTCGAGCATTCTCAAAACCAGCCGTCTGACTGGCAAAGGTTTTGATTTCGTTAAAATGGGTTGTGGCGATAATGGTCGCTTTCTTTGCGGCAAGCTCCTCGAGAACCGCAATGGATAATCCAATGCCCTCGCCAGGGTCCGTACCTGCGGCTAGCTCATCAAGCAGAATTAGCGTACGTGGACCTGCTTCCTTAAGCATCCGAATGATGGTACGGATATGGGAAGAGAAGGTGCTGAGCGATTCATCGATGCTCTGGTTGTCGCCGATATCTGCTTCGACCGCCTGGAATACGGCTAATTCGCTATCCTCGTGAGCGGGAACGAGCATACCCGACTGCGCCATCAAGGTCAGGAGTCCGACAGTTTTGAGGGTCACTGTTTTGCCCCCTGTGTTTGGTCCTGTAATAATTAGGGCACGGAAGCTGCCTCCAATGGATACATCGAGTGGAACGGCCTTGCCTGTGAGAAAAGGATGAACAGCCTCTTTCAACCGAATCATTCCGCGGTCGTTCAACTTTACACTTCCTGCGCCCGTTCGCAGCGCATATTTAGCCTTGGCAAATAAAAAGTCATAGTGGGCGATGGTCTCTACATTAATCCCGATCTCGTAAGCATGAGCTTCCACAAGATCGGTTAGATCACTACGAATTTTAATTTCTTCTGCCGATTCTTCCGCGCGAAGACCAGAAAGCTCCTGCTGCAACTCACTGAGCTCATATGGCTCAATGTAAACCGTCTGACCACTAGCGGATTCGTCTAATGGGGTACCCGAAATTTGTTTACGGAACTCTTTTTTAACCGGGATAACAAACCTTCCCCCACGTTGGCTGACAATGGATTCCTGCAAAATGTTGCGGTACTTGTGCATCAAGGCGTCCATACGCTTTTTGACCCGCTCTTCCGCATTGCGGATTTTCCGTCGCAGTTTGTGAAGCTCAGGGGTTGCAGAATCGGCAATTTGGCCGTATGCGATTGCCTGCTCAATAGTATCAAGAACTTTCTCGAGATCATGTAACGAATGGACATAGCTGCAGATGACGGGTGCAATTTCCTCCCGCTTGATCAGGAACTGCTTCCAATGACCACAGCTGCGGATGAACTGCGCCATTTGTCCCAAGTCCTCAATACTCATAATATAGCCCTTGCCAAAAAGGGATAGGGGAAGCTCCAAGCCTTGAAGCGTTGGTAATGGTAAGCCCGTACTGCGGTCCACGATTCGTTTCGCATCGGCAGTCTCCGCCATTGCGAGTGCGGCTGATTGTAGGTCCGTGTGAGGAGTCAGCCTTTGAACCAATGCTTTGCCAGCAAAAGTAACGGTATGCTTATGCAGCTCTTCGATAATTCTCGGGTATTCCAGCTTATTCAATGTGTCTTGATTCATGGTTTACGCCTCCTGTATATGATAAAAAGGGTACAAAAAAAGGCATAGAGAACGTTAGAAACGTCACTCCATGCCCTTATAGGGGTACCCAAACCGAGAGGAGGAATCTAAAAAGACTCCGCCAAAATGAATATAAAAAAACCGCGCCGCAGCACGGTCCTTCATTCGGTCAGGTTATGGCCTTGTGAGGTTTGCTGTTCTTAACTGATGTTGATGGGAACAGACATAAGCAAATAGTCCGGCAGAAACCGGAAAATTAAGCAAATGTAAAAGCATTCTCATCAACGATATGAAATTACTCAGTTAAGAAAGTTCACCGACATAGTTATTTCCCCTTAGCCATTAAGATAGTTACATTGTATGCATCTGGTTATATAAAGTCAATATCAACATGGATCATTTGCAGAACAGGTTGAAAATCAGGATAATGAGCAGAGGGGTGATTGCGAATGATTAGTGAGGAGCAGCTTGATCAATTTAGGCTGGAGGGAATTCAGGTTAGAGTGATCCGTGATGCAGATCCGGTTAATGATATTAAAGGTTATGTTATGGCTTGGAATGATCAACTGGTCATGATTAAGAAGCTTAATAAGAAAGTATTGAAGTTGGACAGGCAATATCAATATCAGCCATGGGACCTACTCAGACGAGAATCGCTATAATGTCCGACGAGTAAGTTTACTTCTGTCTTAACATCGCTGCGGGAGAGAGCAATTGTCTCATGATACCCGCGGCATACATATTTACTGGTGATGCCGGTAGAATTCTTATCTTCGGAATAGATACGGATGCCTGCTAGACCAAGAGATTGTCGGATACGAGCAAGATCCTGACGTATGAAATCCATCATTCGCTCAGCGACAACGACTACAATATGGGAAAGATTGATTTGCGGTGTAGCCTGCCGGATGGCATCGATATCCCGCTGAAGCATCGTCAGCAGAACGGGCAAGAGTAAATACTGCTTCACAAGCTTTCTCTCGGATAGA
>JACMJI010000120.1 GCA_014380705.1 Gorillibacterium sp.
CGCCGGAAGTCATCCTAGAGATGATTATAAAGTGGAAGCAAGGCTATGATGTTGCCTACGGAAAAAGGCTCAAACGAAAAGGCGAGACTTACTTTAAGAAAGTAACTGCCAAAATGTTCTATCGATTATTGCGCAGCATGACAACGGTTGATATCCCGGTAGATACAGGTGATTTTCGCTTGATTGATCGCAAAGTATGTGATGTTTTACGAAACCTGAAGGAGAAAAACCGCTATGTTCGCGGGCTTGTAAGTTGGGTTGGCTTCAAGCAGACCTCCGTGGAATACGTGCGAGAGGAACGCTTTGCTGGCGAAACCAAGTACCCTCTGAAGAAAATGATTCGTTTTGCTCTAGATGGGATCACCTCCTTCTCTTATAAACCTCTCAAGCTGGCTACCTACTTAGGAATGACGGTTTCTCTCGTAAGCTTTGTTTACCTCGTAATCATTATTATGCAAAAGCTGTTCACTAACTCAGCCGAAATTGGCTGGACATCAACCGTAGCGATTCTACTCTTCTTTAACGGAATGATCCTTATGCTGATGGGTGTGATCGGTGAATATATTGGACGGATCTATGAGGAAACGAAAGAAAGGCCGCTCTATATTGTTCGAGAAGCGAATGGTTATGGCGAGCAAGACTCGAGTGACCGAACAACGGAGATTCTACGGACATGAAGCGGCTTGATCTGCTTGTCAAATATCGGAGTTTTATTCGATTTAATATTGTAGGGGTATTGAATACGCTGGTTGATTTTACGGTATTCACGATTCTATTTGCTCTTGGGGTACCCAACTCCGTGTCCCAATGTATTTCCTACTCTGCAGGTACAGTCAATAGTTATGTCTTAAACCGAAAGTGGACATTCGCTGCTCAAGAGAAAGCCCCACTTCAGGCAAAAGCTTCACGCAGGAAATCTATCGATATTGTTCAACTGAGTAAGTTTTTAGTGGTTAATTTAATAACGCTCGGATTATCGCTCATTCTCTTACATCTCTTTAGTGAAGTATGGGGGCAGCATCCGCTCATTGCCAAGGGGATTGCTATTGTTTTTACGACCCTCGTTAATTTTTTGGGGAGCAAGCTGTGGGTGTTTTCTGGAAAGCCCAAGCAAACATCATAGAACGGATTAAACGAATATACGTTGTTTTTTTACAACAAGAGGGATGTACTATGAAAAATTGGAGAATCATTCTTGCCCTAGCTCTGCCTTCTTTGCTAGCTTTCGCCACCTCTACTCTAACGGGTACAATCAATCTAATCATGATTGGCCAAATGGGGGCCATTGCCATTGGGGCTGTTGGTGTCGTCAATATCATCATGTATAATGCTTGGGCGCTCTGTTCAGGCTTCGGTCACACCATTAATTATCTAGTTGCCCAAAACCATGGGTCTGGTGAGATGAAAAAAGGTGTCGAACGCACTTATGTGGCGCTGTACAACGGTATCATTCTAAGCATCATTCTCATCCTAGTAGGACTATTTGCACCAGAAGCTATTCTTCACTTAACGGGAGGGTCATCGGAACTGATTGCTGCAGGCGTTCCTTACTTGAAAATTCGCTTGTTTGCTCTCTCTTTGGGGATAATCAGTTTTATCCTTCAAGGTTTTATGCGCGGGGTAGGGGATACAAAGACACCCATGGTATTGTCCATCGCCTCTAATGTTGTGATGATTTTCTTTACCTATACGTTAACTTATGGTAATTGGGGCTTTCCTGAGATCGGTTTGCCCGGGGCGGCGTGGGGCGTGTTAATTGGAGAAGCCATTGCATTTCTTGGCTCTGCTTATGTGTATTTTGTCCGAATGAATCCTCAATTTTCCACACGCGTTCGTGCGAAGTTTCAGAAGCTGGAGGTTAAGCTGATCCTAGCGGAAAGTGGCAAGCTAGGCATCCAAGAATTTGCTATGAGCTTAGCGATGCTGGTATTTACTGCTTTCGTCGCACGAGTTAGCGATCAAGCTTTGGCTGCTAACGAAGTTGCACTCAATGTAATGAGCCTAGGCTTTATGCCCGCGTTCGCTTTTGGTTCCACCGCAACCATCCTTGTGGGACGTGAGATTGGTCGCGGCAATCCGCTCCAAGCACGGCGCTACGGTACAGAAACCGCAATTATTGGAACAATTATGTTGCTGATCCTTGGAACGGCGGAGTACTTTCTCGCGGATAAAATTGCCCTAATCTATAATGCGAATGATCCTGGTGTTTTTAAACTGGCTGCGGATTTGATTAAAATATCAGCTTTCTTACAGCTATTTGATGGGTTATTTAATATATACGGGGGTTGTTTGCGTGGGCTTGGCGATACTGGATTCTTAGTCAAGGCTTCCTTTAGTCTTAGTTGGCTTGTCTTTGTACCCTTGGCGTATCTACTGACCTTCGTGTTTGATATGCATAGTGTTGGGGCTTGGATCGGACTTTACGCCTTTATAACCCTCTATGGGATTGCGGTTACGGTGCGGTTCTACCGAACGGACTGGCAAAATGTTTCAGTCAAGCAATCGGGTGTATAAAGATATTCCTTCTGTAAAATCGAGCCTAGCACTAACTGCGATAAACCGGATTGTTCTCTCCGGTTTATTTTTCATGTTCCACTTCCTAGCCTGTGTTTTACTGGTAAGTATGTAAGAAGCGAAAAATGGCAAATGACTACCCTGCTTTCGGAAGAAGAAGCAATCAAGGGTGCCCGTTCACTTGCGGATTAATAAGTAAAAAAATGGATAGTAAGAGAGGCTAAGAACGGATACAGAAAGATTATTTTTATTTCATGCAACCTTTTTTTTCCTCTTACCGTTATTATAGTGCACGGGCAATTAATAAAATAAACCATTTGAGTTCAGGGAGTGAAAACAGATGAAGGCAAGCAGAGTAGCAGGGACATTGGGGCTGACGGCTGCACTTGTTTTGACCGGTACATTACCGGCATTCGGTGCTGTAAGCAATCCTGTTTCCGAGAAGCAGGTCGTAACCTCAACCGTAGAGAAACCCGATTCCAATCCAGTCATGGCAAAGATTAGCAAGGATGCGGCCATCAAGTTGGTAAAGGCATTGGTTGATATTCCCGTTGATTTCAAGCTGACTAATTCTCGGTACGAACCGACAGGCTGGCAGACGGATAATGGATCATGGAATCTTAATTTTGAACGCATTGTTAAAGAACGCTATTCCTCAATCAATGTAGCTGTAGATGCTGAGACTGGAAAACTCATTAGTTATTATTTAAACAACAACGAGTTGGATAAGAAGGTAACTTACCCGCCAAAGGTTGATTTGCTTAAAGCCAAAGAGATTGCCAACCAATTACTGCTGAAGATGAACCCTGATGTTGCTGCAAGTGTTGTATATAATGATAGCTATGATAAGCTTTTCCGTGTACCGCTTCAAGGTCAAGTGAGATATTCGTTGCGTTTCGATCGTTCCGTAAATGGAGTTAAGTATCCTGCAGACGGGATATCCTTCGAAATTGATGGCGATGGACAGATGGTCAGCTACAACTATAGTTGGCATGTATCACGGAAGTTCGCTTCAGCTGTGCCAGTAATTAAACAGGATCAAGCATTAGATACTTATAAAGTTAAGAACAAACCGTTTCTCCAATATATCGTAGTTACACCTCCTGGAGGCAAATCTCAGATTGCTCTGAGTTATAGCCTTTTGACCAATCCACTTGATGCTGCAACAGGAGAAATGATTTCTCCGTATTATATGTTCAATCCAGGCAGCTTAAAGACCATTACAGAGAAACCACTCGCCGCTAAACCTGTTGCAGGTAAAGATATTACAGAGGATCAGGCTGTCGCTATTGCCAAGAAGCTGGTCGTTATTCCGGCCGGAGCTGTTCTGCAGAATCCCGGTTTTACAGAATATCAGGATACAGCAAGCATTGATGGAACACGCGCCACTTGGGAGATTAGCTGGCGGGTAGGGAAAGAAAATGATAAGGATAAGGTTTACTACCGAGCAGCCGTTAATGCTAAAACTGGCGAGCTTGTAAGCTATTCTTATGACAATCAGAAGCTTTGGCAGCCCTTAACCACTGCCGAGGAAAAGATACGGATAACGGACGAGAAGGCGCAGTTGGCAGTAGAAGAATTTCTTAAGAAAGTGCTACCTCAGTATTCGAATGAATTAGCTATTGTCAAGCCTAGTATCAGCAATTCAAAATTCGGCATGGGCAGCACAAGTCGTACCATGTACTTTGATGTTCGTCGAATTATCGGAGGAATCTCCACAGAGATGGACAGCGTTAGTGTTTCTATAGATCTCTTAAAGGGGACCGTGGTGAATTATTATAGCAATATCAGTGCTTATAAATATCCAACGGTACCCAATAAAACGATAGAGCTTGCTAAAGCACAGGATTTACTATTGGCGCCTTATACGTTAGAGCTTCAATATTACGATGATCAAATCAATGATCGAGTGTATTTTGATAGCAATTACAAGAAAGATCTTGCACCAGCAAAACTTGCTTACATGCTGCAAGCTTCCTATTATGATAATGTTTACTTAGACGCCGAAACCGGGAACTGGAGAAAACGGGATACGGGTGAAGTAACGATACCTGGTAAAGTAGTCGTTACCGATATTGCCGAGCATCCAGCTCAGCGTGAACTGCAGTTAATGGTTGATTACCAAGCATTGGATGTTAAGGATGGTAAAGTTAACCCCGAACAGGTTATCACTCGCGGTGAATTCATAAAAATGCTGGTGATTACCTTGAACGGCGGCAACTACTACCCTTACTTCTCTAGCGAACGCAGTAACTCTTATAAAGATGTTAAGAATGACTCTGCTTTGTTCGGTTATGTTGAGAGTGCTGTCGACGCCGGAATTCTGGATCGTTCCTCGGAAGTATTAGACCCAGATGGCAAAATGAATCGCGAAGAGATGGCCCAATTAATTGTTCGAGCACTCGGCTTCGATAAGCTTGCAAATCAGGCTGGGTTGTTCAACTTGGATACCATGGATGCTGGTGCTGTTAAGCTGAAGGGTCAGGCAGCCATTGTCCTATCGCTTGGAATTATGAGCAAGAGCAATGGAAGTTACTTTATGCCAGCGAATGAAGTGACTCGTGCCGAAGCAGCAGTTGCTTTCTTCCACTTCCTAGAGGTTCGACCAACCATGCAATCCTCTTCACTTCAGAACAACTATAGATACTAATCGCCGAAGCGTTTAGGGTAACAATTAAAAGCTGTCCGAATTGCTTAATAGGCGAACGGACAGCTTTTTCTACTAAAGCATAGGTCTTATCTCTATTGAACTACAATCAGGTTCTTCTAGCCATAAGGGTGGAGGATAACCTTTTCTAAAGTATCACGTTGTTTTTAATAGCGACAGCCCAGCTGACCTTGGCTTGCTAGAACACGCGACATAATCTAAAATAAGTAGTGAACAGCAGCTTTCCAAATAAAGGTAAAAATAACTATTCGTCGGTTTGGAAGAAAACCATCGTGTGACAACACAGCTAGTACAAGTGGGGGCAACGGAGAATGCAGCTTTTGGCTATGATAACGATGCTTATTGACCATGCTGGTTATATGTTCTTTCCTGAGCTTAAGGTTTTACGTTGGATCGGACGAATAGCGATGCCCCTTTATGCCTATGGAATAGCAATGGGTTATCTAAAAACAACGAACTTAAAACGTTATATTCAGCGACTTGTGATCATAGCTGCTTTAAGTCAAATCCCCTATACGTTAGCCTTTCATACATGGACAATTAACATTGTGGGAACCTTCATCTTCTCACTTGGTGTTTTGTGGACCATTAAGCAGATTCCACCTGTGGTGGGGAAATTGATCATTTTAGCAATTGCTGTCGTGCTTTTAGAGCTGTTTCCATTCGAATATGGCAGCTTCGCCTTGATCTTAATTCTTATTTATTCCTATACAAGTATACATTGGATGCTAACGGCCCATGTTGGTCTAAATCTTCTGTTCTTTTTCTATAAGGGTTGGATGATCGGAATGGCAAGTGCTGCTTCAACCGCGCTCCTCTCGCTGTATCCTGATTTTGCTGGATGGGGTAGAAAACTTATCCCCCGTTGGTTGTGGTTAGGCTTTTATCCTGCGCACTTGTTGATCCTAGTATTGATTCGTGAAGTCATTCTTTACGCATATTAAGTTGGTAGAAGTAAACAATAAAAGGGCTTATTTAGTAACAAGACAAGTAACGAAGAACTTATAAAAAGGAGATATAATGACAGAGAATAAAGCAATAATAGAAACCGGATGGAAACTCGACAACAGTTATGTCACTTTACCGAAATTAATGTTTGAAAGGCTCAGCCCAACCCCTGTGCGCGCACCGAATTTGGTTATCCTCAATAATCCTTTGGCTACCTCTCTGGGGTTGAACATCCAATCGCTGCAAAGCAATGAGGGTGTAGCGGTGCTTGCAGGCAACCAAATTCCCGAAGGCGCTTTACCTCTTGCTCAAGCTTATGCTGGGCATCAGTTTGGACATTTTACCATGCTAGGGGACGGTCGAGCTCTGTTGCTTGCTGAACAGATCTCCCCGAATGGAGAACGGGTTGATATTCAACTTAAGGGTTCAGGCATAACGCCATACTCCCGCCGTGGCGATGGCCGAGCGGCACTTGGGCCGATGCTGCGAGAATACATCATCAGCGAAGCCATGCATGAGCTTGGTATTGCGACTACCCGAAGCCTTGCAGTGGTGACAACCGGTGAGTCGGTAATCCGCGAAACCGAGCTTCCCGGTGCTATTCTTACTCGAATCGCTGCCAGCCATATACGCGTCGGCACCTTTCAATACGTTTCCAAATGGGGCACCACTCAGGATCTTCAAGCGCTGGCTGATTACACATTACAGAGACATTTTCCAGATTATGATCATGCGGAGAACCGCTATCTTTTCCTATTATATGAAGTGATTAAGCGGCAGGCTATGCTGATTGCCAAATGGCAGCTAGTTGGCTTTATTCATGGGGTAATGAACACCGACAATATGACGCTTAGCGGAGAAACCATTGATTACGGTCCTTGCGCCTTTATGGATACTTACGACCCCGCAACGGTATTCAGTTCCATTGATAGACATGGCCGGTATGCCTATAGCAATCAGCCGCATATTGCCGCATGGAATCTCGCGAGACTTGCTGAAACGCTATTGCCGCTGCTGCATGACGACGAGGAGAAGGCTGTCAAACTGGCCGAGGACGCGATTCAAGATTTTAACGAGTTATATCATCACAATTGGCTTGAGGGAATGAGGGCAAAGCTGGGGATATTTAACGAAGAGCTTGAGGATGAATCCCTGATCGAAGGCCTACTTGGTATGATGCAGAAGGAACGCGCAGACTATACCAATACCTTCCGTGCGTTAACCTCTGATAAACCAGAGGATACGGTTCTGTTTGGCACAGAGGAATTTGCTCCGTGGTATGAGTTGTGGCAGGCGAGACTAGGCAGGCAACAGGAAACGAAAGCGTCATCTTATCAGTTGATGCGCAGCAGCAATCCGGCGCTCATCCCGCGCAACCACCGAGTGGAGGAAGCATTAAAGGCCGCAGAGAAGCAAGGAGACTTCAGTGTAATGGAGCGGCTTCTCCAAGTTCTTGCAAATCCCTACGCGTATACACCGGAACAGGCTGATTACGCCACGCTGCCTGAAGCATCAGCCCGCCCATTCCAAACCTATTGCGGTACCTGATTTAACTTAACGTTCTAATCAAAAAGAATTGCCCCTTTAGAAAGATGGATAAAGGGGCAATTCTTTTTATTTTTTTATAGTATGCAGAACCATATGGCTCTCTATGCCTTGCCACTCGCTCCGATTAAAGCAATTTTTTGCTTAGCTTCCTGGCAGAAGGCATCCTCCATCGATTTCATAAGATCCGGGAACGGCAGCTTGCCGGATTGAAGCTCCTCCTTCAACCGTGCTGTGGCGGCAAGCAGCAGGTCCGTGCAGAAATTGACCTTGCTGATTCCTCCCTGAATGCAAGCTCGGAAATTCTCATCGGTTAGGCCAGAGCCGCCGTGAAGAACGAGGGGGATGCC
>JACMJI010000121.1 GCA_014380705.1 Gorillibacterium sp.
GTATAGCATTTAACATGCGAGAGGCCTTTGAGATGATCCGTGAGCGGATGGGGGAGCCATGGGTTGCCGATTATTTAAACAATGCACAATGTGTGATCGAGGATCGGGATTTTACGGATAAACCAGTGACGCCACCTCCAACGGTGGGTGTACTTCGTCGCTTCATGCTTAATTTTCGTAAAAAGTAGGTAGAAAACCTTTATTGAATAATCCAAAAAACCAAGCATACCGCTTAAGGCGGGAATGACTTGGTTTTTACGCTTTTTATTTGAATTTAAACGATTATAAGGCAATTCATAAATTCCCAAAACTTTTTTCACAGATATATCGTCTATGTATATATTGCCAAATTTATCAAAAAGAAGGTTTGGCCCAACTTGAGAATCCTTTGTATTTTGCTGCTTACGGTACTTATTACGCTGGTACCTGGCTTGATTGGATCACTCGAATCCGCTGAGCAAGAAACAATCATTGATTATGCGAAAGAAGGCAGTCGTGTTTATGCCTTGGTGAAGCAAAAGGGGCCCTCTGGATACAGGGATTACTTGGTTATCAATCAAAGGGTAGAGAAAGGACAGGATCAACAGATATTCAAGAAGGATTTCATGCAGCTTAAGCCCTGGAAAATTGAAATTGCTGATATGGATGGAGATCATGAGCAGGAAATAATTATCGCTGTCCATAAGACCACACATTTCGATGCTCAGGAGAAGAATCGGCTCTTTATACTTAATTTTGACGGAGAGAGGCTTTATAAGAAGTGGACGGGGTCCCAGATCGCTGGGGTATGGAATGATTTCCATGCAGAGGATTTTCTGCCCATTCAAGGAGATGAATTGATTTTTATCGAGCAAGTAAGCGATAACAGAGAACGAATTTGTATTTACTATTGGTTTGATTTCGGTTTTGTATTATTGGCTGCAAGTGAGGTTTATGGTGATATTACGGCTTTTTGCGTCATTGGAGAAAACCGCATCCAAATAACTTCTCACATGGGCCAAGAGAAGAAGATCCGAACGTTGATGGTGGACAATGGCAAGATGATCGAAGTGGATCAAATCCGTATAGAACGGTGAGGTAAACCTATGAAACGATGGTGGACGGTTTTAGTGGGGCTATGTCTATTAACTAGCGGTTGTTTTAGCAATTCGCAAAAAGCCACGGAGGAAGTCACCAAGATCGCTGCAAGTATGGAAAATACCCCAATGAAAAGTGTGAAGGATCAAGAAGGTAATGCTTCGATGTTGCAAATGACTAAGGATTTATCGGCATTACAAACGGTCGGGAATAGAACAACAGAATTTCTTCTTCCGGATTATGAAGCTAATGTTAATCCCTACAAGATCTCAAGAAATCTCGCCAATGTTGAGAATATCAATCAATTCTCTGGCTTCACCAAGGAGCAGCTAAGCATGCTTACAGAGAGCGGCTTTGTCGTTCTTCCTGCCAGAGACACCAAGATGTTCTATGTTTATGATAACAATGAATACAGCGGGATACCCAATTTCATCTCCGCAGACTCAGTTTTGCATGTATATCACCAATTTTATGACAAATCACTGCTCTATGTGGAATCGAGTTTTCTTAACAAGGATTTGAAGCTTCTAACAAAGCAGATGCTTGAGCATTCGATTGTCCTATATAACACGCTGCTGGATGATGATTTAAAGAGCCTGCAGGAGAAGAATATCATCTATTTTTTGGTTGCTCAAATGCTCATAGAACCAACATCAACCCAACATGTGAAATTAGATCCTAAATGGACGGAAATCGCCCAAGAGGAGATTAAGCTTATTCAGCAAGCTGAAGCGATGGAACGATCGCCGCTTTTTCTAACCGATCTGGATTACTCCCAGTTTAAAGTAAGAGGGCATTACACGAGAAGTGAGGAATTAGGTCATTTTTTTAAGACGATGATGTGGTATGGTACCGCGTCCTTGCCGTTTTCTGATGATAAGGGAGAGCTTCTACATGATAATGCTATGCAAGCCCTGCTCATGACCTTTACCACATTCTTGGAATCAGCAGGAAAGAGCAGTGCAGAGCTTTGGTCCAATATTTACGAGCCAACGGGTCAATATGTGGGCTTATCGGATGACATTCAGGTTTTTACGATGAATACCTTGCGCCTGTCCGTGTTTGGTGAAGGTAATGATCCCAATATCCTGAATGATAAGGAATATGACAAGAAGCTTCTTGCTGCTATCAAGGCGCTGCCTGAACCCCGAATTCAAGGAAAACTGACGACATCAACCCTCCCAACAGATAAACAATTCAGATATATGGGACAACGTTATGTATTGGATAGTCATATCATGCAAGAATTGATGGAGCCTATAAAAAGGCCCATCCCCTCCGGATTAGATGTTATGGGTGTCATGGGAAGCAATCAGGCGGAGGATCTGCTGTTTCATCATTATAAGCCACAGGATCGCTGGCCATTATACGAGGGGAAATATAAGAAGCTGAAAGAAGA
>JACMJI010000122.1 GCA_014380705.1 Gorillibacterium sp.
TTCGCGAAAGCTTCAGCATATTCTCCAGATGAATGGCGGATAACGGCGACTCCCGTGGCACAACCAGTAGTCTTCGCCCCTCTTTAAGCATGACGTCCGCTGCCCGCTCCAGCAGGTTGCCAGATGCGCCTTGTGCAATACTTGACAGTGTGCCCATTGAGCAAGGAATGATAACCATCCCCTCCGTTTGAAAGGACCCACTAGCAATGGTTGCACCGATATCTTGAATGCGATGGTAAGTGAGACCATTTGTTGCAGAACTGAAATGCTTAGCAAGCATGTCTTTGCGCTTTGAAGCCTGCCAATCAAGTTCATCCTGTAGTACTCGCCAGCCCGCTTCTGTAATAACTAAATGTACTTTATGCCCTGCTGCTAGTAAAAACTGAACTAACTTGACGCCATAGATCACTCCACTAGCTCCCGTAAGACCAACAACCCATGGTTTTTTCATCGAAACTGTACCGCCATATCCACCAAGCTAAAAGCAAAGACAACACAGCTTAATACCCCGTTCATTGTGAAGAAAGCCGTATTCATTCGGGTTAAGTCTTGCTCGCTTATGATGGAATGCTCGTAGAGTAAAATCGCATAAGAGAGTACGAGTCCCGCAAAGTACCACCAGCTGAGGTCCGTTATAAAGAACAAGCTAGTCAAACCAACTGCTGTTGCCAGATGACATGCTCTAGCTATCCATAACGCTTTTGTAATCCCAAAACGGGAGGGAATGGAATATAGCCCTTCTTTGCGGTCAATCTCAATATCTTGGCAAGAATAAATGATATCAAAGCCTGTTGTCCATAGTGCAACTGATAAGTAGAATACGTATGTCGTCCAATTCGTACTTCCCGTAACCGCTACCCAACCTCCCATAGGTGCTAGAGCAATGGTTAAACCAAGTATAAAATGACAAAGCCAAGTAAACCGTTTGGTATAAGAATAATAGACAAGAAAGAAAACAGCGACGGGTAACAATTTAACAGCAAGGCTGCTTAGGTGGGCTGTTGCCACAAACAGAACAACGAAGGATACAATGATAAACAAAAGAACTTCTGATAGTGAAAGCAAACCTGAAGGAATGGCTCTAGCAGCAGTTCGCGGGTTACTCTTATCAATCGTCCGATCGATCATGCGATTAAGTCCCATTGCAGCGCTGCGCGCCCCTACCATAGCCAATGTAACCCAACCGATCTGTTCCCATGAAGGTAAATGATTAAAGCTGACAACGGATCCAAGTACCGCACCCATATATGCAAAAGGTAAAGCAAATAAGGTATGCTCAAATTTAATCATCTCAAGAAATATTTTAAGTTTTCTCAGCATAGCCTTCCTCCAACTTACCGTTGCTTTTTAACTCCGATATGCAGGGCTGCGATGCCTCCTGTAAGTGGATAAGCCTCAACATGGATAAGTCCTGCCTGTTCAAAAAGATATGAAAGTCGATGACGATCTGGAAATTGTACAAGAGACTCCGGAAGCCATTTGTATTGCTCGTAGCTCTTGGCAACGAGTTTGCCCAATAACGGGAGTAAATAACGAAAGTACAAATAATAAATGCCTTTAAACGGTTGCCAGGTTGGTTTGGACAATTCCAAGCAGACAACCCTTCCACCCGGTTTTACAACACGATGCATCTCATGGAGCACCTGCGTAACGTCTGGTACATTGCGTAGTCCAAAACCAATGGTGACGTTATCGAAGGAGTTGTCTGCAAACGGAAGACTCATAGCATTCCCCTGAACAAGCTCGATTTGGTCGGTTAGTTTGGCTTCCAGAACCTTCTCGGCACCATATTCAAGCATATTGCTGCTGAAGTCCAAACCAACGATCTGACCTGTTCTGCTTGCCTGGGCCAAGGCAATGGTCCAATCACAAGTTCCACAGCATAGATCGAGCGCTGAGGAACCGGCGGGCACCACAAACTTACCCATCGTAAACCTTCTCCAATAGCGGTGTCGTTTAAAGCTAAGCAAATCATTCATTAAATCATATTTGGGGGCAATGCGTTCGAAGACCGAGTGAACATGCTCTTCTTGGGATTTCACGAATGGATTCACCTCAAAACTCTTCCAGTGTTTTCGGTTTGTTTAAGGAACGATTTAGCCACTCGATAAGCGGTTGAAGTTCCTTGATAAGTCGGTCCGAATTCAACTGGCTAATTTTATTTAATAGCTGTATTGCTTCATCATTTAACATATGCTGTAGCTGTGAATGAATTTGATACTTTAACAGAAAACTTCGTAGCTTTCCCAAATCCGTTGCTCCGGTAAGCAATAGTTTACGCTCTTCTTTAGAACCGATATGTAGAACCTTCCAAAAGGCCCAGCTACCCATGAAATCATGAATTGACCCCAGACCATACAACTCGTCAGCCAGTATTTCACATGTTGTCAAACCAATTAGGATTTCCGGCCATACACGAGTCATCTCGCCCATCTTACCCTCAAAGGAAAAGTATAAATGAGAATGAATCGCTACCTTATCAGCTATGTAATCCTCCGACGTTAATTTCATTTGTTTCATTGTGGTATACAAGTTCATTTTACGGAGGTTAATTTCACTGACAGAAGCAGCAATCCGCTGGATCATATCTATTTCGCCAGACTTAGCTAGGAGCTGGTAATAACGAGAGCTGAAATAAACCCCAGCTAACACTTTAAGTTGTCGGGACCGTGCCTCAGGCTTACCCTTCTCCAAACTTATTGCAGGTACTAAATCATGTGTATCTAGTCCCATTTGAATAAGTGCAGTAACTAAGGCATATAATTCGGCTTTATCTTGGGGTACGGCCGCTTCTTGCAAGCAAGCGTATAACAGCCGGACACGGAGTTCTGGAAAATCTGGCAGATCCGTATGAAGTAGAATCATGTCATATTCCGTATACCGTTTTGCAAGTTCTTGAATGTGGGTAATGGTCATCCTATGCCTCCGGGATTTCGTAAAAATTATTCTGCTTACAGAGACACAATTATATCATATCCCAGCTGGCAACGCACTTTCCCCATATTTAGTGGTCAATCCTGTGAGAGCATATCCCGCCACTTTTGCGTAAAGGCTAATCGGCAGCTGTTCTCAAGAAATTGTTTATATCCCTCAGCGTCATTGCTTTGGGGTCGCGTGAAGCGAACTGCGTCTTCCCTGCGCGCGTTAAGGGAAAGGAGTAAGGGATGACTGCCCGCAGAACCTTTTAGCTTTGCCGCATAAACTCGCACCTGTAATTCTTCAACATTCAACGTACGCTCCATTGAAAAGCGTGACAGATCATAGAGATCTCGATAAACAGCATTAGTATCCACAGCAGCAGGAGAACCAAAATCAATAGAGAGAATGGGTGGGTCCCAACTCACATGTTGGATATCTAGATATAAGTCCAATTGAACTAAGCGATCCACAAGATTTTCCGATGTCAGTAGATTGTGAGACACCTTCCCCTGTACGGAAGCTTCCTGTCTGCTATTGTTTAGATCAATTCGTGGCAACACGGACAATACACCTGCTATTGCAATAGACATCCCTGTCACCACTATAAATCTCGTTAACCACTTCATGAGGATCAACTCCGTAAAAGACGTATTACCTCATTGTACAAATAAAAAAAGCGGGCTATTCCGCTTTTTAGATAATCATTTGTAAAACTTTAATTTTTAGTCCTCAACATTCGTTTCAATCGAGCCGTGCTTGGTCATAATGGTTGCTTTACCTCGAACTTTAATCGCAGAAGTATGATCGGTAAATTGAGCAATCATAACTTCACCTTTGTCTAGCTTCTCTGTATGATGAAACCGTGTACTCTGTCCACGTGTCATACCGATGACATTCACGCCATTCTCATGGGCTTTGATAACAATATAATCACATTCTTTGGATTCCATTGCGAGCCTCCGCATTTTTAATAAGGTATGACCCCTTGGATAAACAACATAATCTACGATAGTATGGCTATTCCATTATAATACGCAGGCGTAAGCTACTGCAACAGTAGGGGAATACAAGTCGCAAGGAGCCACCTATTCCTCTATCCCCACCGGTAAGGCGGAGGAGGTTAGAGTCCCTATATCTATTTCATGTTGGCCAGTAACAAGGATAAACGTTTATCGGCGTCATTTGGCTTATAATTTCTGATAGAAGAACAAAAACGCCTCCGATTCGAAATTAATCGAATAAGACGCGTTTACACGAGCTTCTGCAAATATTTAGTCGTACAAACACCGCAAAGGCACGAAAGTTTTAGTTCATGGTCGGAGTAACACGATTCGAACGTGCGACCTCACCCACCCCAAGGGTGCGCGCTACCAGGCTGCGCCATACCCCGACGCTAGTAAAAACCGGCTTTGGACGATAGCAGAATGTTTAAATAAACATGAAGGTTCATCCTAATTCCGCATCGGTAAACGCAAGCACCATATGATGCCGAAGGGCGTTTATCCTTGACCGCAAGAAGAAGTGTATAACATCAATAAAAAGAAGTCAACAAAAAAATAGGTAGTGCTAAAAAAATAAAAAACCGTGTGCCGAGGCAAACACGGTTCATGGATAAATCGTTAGCTAAGACGTGAATGGACGTATGTAACAGACTTCCGCTTAGCGAAGTCCTTCCTTCAATGTCTTGCCGGCTTTAAAGGACGCTACCTTGCTAGCTTCGATATCAATCTCAGCACCCGTTTGTGGGTTCCGGCCTTTACGGGCGGAGCGCTCGCGAACCTCGAAGTTTCCGAAGCCAACTAGTTGAACCTTGTCGCCACCTTGAAGAGCTTCTGTGATGACTTCAAATACGGCTTCTACCGCTTTCGTAGCATCTTTCTTTGATAACTCGGATGCTTCGGCAACTTTGGTGATCAGGTCAGTTTTGTTCATGTCATTCACCTCCTTATGGTCGAAGAAGTATGCTATCATTCTGTCTTCACTCTTTTACGCAAAAATATACGTAGGTTCGTGAAATCTTCTATTAAAAACAAAAACACCTTTAGGGAACAGATTTATAGTAATACACAGAAAGGGCAATTTCAAGTGTTTACATCCTAAAAAGCACGCCAAATCAGGAAAAATTACCTTTCATGCCAAAAATAAGACCCACAGAGCTAGCTCCGCAGGCCTTATTATCGAATTTAGTGAAATTATAGGATAATTGCAATCAATCCGCCTGATCCTTCATTAATGATTCTTCCAAGGGTTTCCTGTAGTTTGTAACGTGCATTGTCAGGCATCATTGCCAGTTTTCCTTGTATGCCTTCGCGGACGATGGAATGCAGGGAACGACCGAATATGTCGGATTCCCAAATTTTAAGTGGGTTGGCTTCGAAATCCTGCATTAAATAACGGACCAGCTCTTCACTTTGCTTCTCTGTTCCTATAATTGGCGAGAATTCCGACTCCACATCCACTCTGATCATATGAATGGATGGAGCCGTTGCCTTTAAGCGTACACCAAACCGAGAGCCTTGGCGGATGAGCTCGGGCTCTTCCAATGCCATTTCTGCGAGTGTTGGAGGCGCAATACCATAGCCCGTTGTCTTGACCATTTCCAATGCCTCAGCAAATTGATCATACTCACGCTTGGCATGAGTGAATTCTTGCATTAATTGCAGCAGGTGATCTTTGCCGCGAATCTCTACACCGAGAACTTCCATCAATATTTTATCGTAAAGCTCATCGGGTGCATACAAATCGATTTCGGCTACACCTTGACCCATGTTCATATCAGCCAGCGCGGCTCGGTCGATAAAGTCGTACCCCGAGAATTGTCCCACGACACGATCGACATCGCGAAGTCGCCGAATATCCTGAACTGTATCCCTTACTGAGTTCTCAAAGCTGCTACGAAGCCAATGATTCTCTTTGAGCACCATAACCCAGCTTGGTAGGTTTACATTCACTTCATGGACGGGGAATTCATACAGGACCTCACGAAGAACAGACATGACTTCTTCCTCACCCATCGAAATTGCGCTCAGAGCCATTACCGGAATGTCGTATTTGGCAGCGAGCTCCGTTCGGAGTTCCTGAGCAACCTCGCCTTCTGGCTTGGCTGAGTTAATAATGAGAATGAAGGGCTTACCTACTTCCTTAAGCTCAGCAATAACTCTTTCTTCAGCCAGCACATAAGAGGAACGAGGTATTTCTGAAATCGATCCATCGGTCGTAACTACAACACCAAGCGTAGAATGCTCTTGAATGACCCTTCTTGTTCCAATTTCTGCTGCTTCCTCAAAAGGAATCGGCTCATCGAACCAAGGGGTAGTAATCATTCGAGGACCGTTCTCATCCTCATAGCCTTTTGCACCCTCAACGGCATACCCGACACAATCTACCAGACGGACGTTTACATTCAAGCCTTCAGCCACAGTGATTTGCACAGCATTGTTTGGAACAAACTTTGGTTCAGTCGTCATGATTGTTCTTCCTGCTGCACTTTGGGGCAGCTCATCTGTAGCACGAATTCTGTCTGCTTCACTACGAATGTTCGGCAGAACTCCCGCTTCCATAAAGCGCTTGATGAACGTGGACTTGCCCGTACGGACAGCTCCCACGACCCCCAGGTAGATATCCCCGCCGGTTCGTTCTGCGATGTCCTTAAAGATATCAACTTTCTCCAATTGAGATCTCCTCCTACAGGTTGTTGTAACGAAGAAAGCGGAAGCCTGCGAACCTTGAAAATGAACTGCCCGATCGATAAGAGATTGGCCATGAACAGTTCCGCGGTATGGCTCGTCATGCTACCACACTCGTACAATCCTTACACTAGTACAAATATATGTAGCAAATCATAGATTATGACAGAGAATGAAAAAACCTCTTTATCCCCAGTCCTGCAGATAAAAAGGTTTCGTAATAGGTTACAATACCAGACATGATTACTTAGGTAGATGATGGAAAGGCCCCGTTAAACTTACCACAGGTCCTCTTCCTTCTGTCTGGCAAGCTGTGCCCGCACCGCAGCTTTAAGTGGGTCTTCAGGTACTTGTACTTCTACATTGCCGTTTATAATAGCTTGACAGGCCAATCGGATGTTCTGGTTTGCTAATGAACCCAGCTTAAGCCGTTCTGCCTTCGTCATAGGCAAAAGATTGCTTTGCTCGTTCACCTTTACTTTACACATTAAACAGCCTGCTTTACCAGCACAACGGCTTCGGACATTTACTTTTGCCTTACGAGCAGCATCAAGTAGATTTGTCCCCTTTCTCACTTCAACACGAACATCATCAGGAAGAAAAATAACTTCATTCGCCAATTAAGATCCCACCTTTAGCAATAACCGCTTTTATCAAGGATAAACGCCTTTCAGCGTCTTTTGACGCCGTGCGTTTACCGGTGAAATATCAGAACAGGATAAGAGAAAACTTCTACTTTCTGATATTTCAAAAATAAGGTATGTTTTCGACACGAATAAAACCATCCTCTTTGATGATCGCTTGGCAGCCCAAACGAAAGCCCTCCTCAAGCTCCTCTGGCTCAAGCCGGTCTAATTCCTCATCGGTTGGTTTGGCCATCCGATCCAACCCCTCAGAAATATAGCAACGGCAGCGGGCACAGGTTCCTCTTGTACAAGAAAAACCCCAATCTATCCCATTCTTTAAAGCTAAATCCAATAGGGTTATTCCTTTTTCGCTTTCAACTGTACGAACAACCGACTTTACCTTCATTTCTACCATACTTACTTTCTCCTCCTGATTGTCAATCCAAAAACATATCTACAATTATAGCATCCTAATTAATCTTTGTGAAACTGCACAAAGACATTCTGCCACACAAGGATAAACCCCTATCGGCGTCCTGTAGGGCCGTGCGTTTACCGATGCGGAATCAGAA
>JACMJI010000123.1 GCA_014380705.1 Gorillibacterium sp.
AAGTTGATGTTAAGAACAATTTCCGTTGTGTATCGTCCGTCATTTTCATAAAATAATGCTCATCTTTTAGCGTAAAAGGCTCAAGTTGGGTCAGCCCTGCTGTAATCGGATGCTCAGCTACGAGCTCCATTGTCACCAGACATTGCTCCGGATGATGGGTAAAGACGCCTCCAATCAGATCCATTATTGACGCAGATTCAGCATAATCAACTGTTCCTGAGTGAATAATTAGCAGGCCGCCGCCTTGCTCTACGTATGCAGTAAGCGCCTGCTCTACCTCCTCCGATATCCACGTTCCTTCTTGTGCTGCAGATATACGATTGGATTTACTAATCGCAAGAACAGGGAACTGTGCAAGCTTATTTGCTGACCAATCGGCTGCATCGAGAGAAAACTCAAACTCATAACCTAATTGTTGCAAGGGCTCAAGTCCCTTGATCACAGTGCTGGCAGGATGATAAAAATCATCACACATTACCCATGTACGCATCGCTGAATCCTCCAATAATTATTTTGCTTGTATTATTGTTCGAAAGAGGTGAATAAGGCTAATTCAGCTAATTAAACTACACCACTACAAAGCCAATAATGCAACGCTGTTGGCTGCAATCGTCGCTTCAATATCCTCGTCACTGTGGGCTGCCGACACGAACATTCCCTCAAACTGCGAGGGTGCTAAACACACGCCTTGATCTAGCATTTTGCTAAAATATCGAGCGAAGCGGTCTTTATCAGAGGCTTTTGCTGTTTCATAGTTGATAACCGGTCCTTCAGTGAAGAAGGGACAGACCATCGATCCAATCCGGTTGATCGTAAGTGGAACGCCAGCTTCCGCCGCATTCCGCCGGAAGCCTTGCTCTAAACGAGCAGAAGAACGTTCCAGTTGCTCATACACCTGTGGTGTGAGCAAACTGAGCGTCGCGAAGCCTGCCGCCATGGCCAGCGGATTGCCGGAAAGCGTACCCGCTTGATAGATTGGGCCCATCGGCGCCATCTGCTCAACGAGATCCCTGCGGCCACCGTAGGCGCCTACAGGCAAACCGCCGCCGATGACTTTACCGAAGGTGGTCAGATCTGGCTTTATTCCGAAGCGGCCTTGAGCACAATGCCGATCCACCCGGAAACCAGTCATCACCTCATCAAAGATCAGGATCGCACCGTACTCAGTGGTCAGTCTCCGCAAGCCCTCCAAGAAACCAGGAAGAGGGAGGATAACCCCCATATTGCCGGCAATGGGTTCAACGATCACCGCTGCTAGTTGTTCACCGTATTTACGGAATACCACCTCAACTGCTTCAAGATCATTGTAAGGTACGGTAATGGTTTCTGCCGCAACGCTCTCTGGAACGCCGGGACTATCAGGAAGCCCAAGAGTCGCCACGCCCGAACCCGCTTTGATCAACAGAGAATCCGCATGTCCGTGATAGCTGCCTTCAAATTTGAGAATTTTGGTTCTTCGGGTCACACCCCGCGCTAGCCGAATCGCCGTCATCGTCGCCTCTGTACCGCTGTTGACCATTCGCACGACTTCTACAGAGGGTACACGCTCACAAACGAGTTTGGCCATGGCTGTTTCCAACTCCGTTGGCAATCCGAAGCTGGTACCTTTTTCTGCTGTCCGTTTGATTGCTTCGATGACCTCAGGATGGGCATGTCCCATAATCAGGGGCCCCCATGAGCAGATGTAATCGATGAAGGTATTGCCGTCGATATCATAAATCCGGCTGCCCGCTCCTCGCTCGACGAACACAGGAGTAAGACCAACGGACTTAAACCCACGAACGGGACTATTCACGCCGCCTGGTATGTATTTTTTCGCTTCGATAAAGGCTTGGCCGGATTTATCATCTACCCTTTTTAGCTCATTGCTCATATCTGCTCAGTTCCCTTCTGACTCTTTTTTGTCTGCACCAGAATTTAACCAACGAACTGCATCCTTGGCAAAATAGGTAATGATCATATCCGCTCCAGCACGCTTAAACCCAGTCAGCATCTCCATGACAATCGCCTGCTCATTGATCCAGCCATTCTGCGCAGCCGCCTTGACCATGGCGTATTCCGCACTGACGTTGTAAGCAACGACTGGTAAGTCGAAACGGTCCCGAACAGCCCGAATAATGTCCATGTAAGCAAGAGCAGGCTTCACAATTAGCAGATCGGCGCCCTCAAGAACATCAGATGCTGCCTCGCGAAGTGCTTCGCGAGCATTGGCAGGGTCCATCTGATAGGTTTTGCGATCACCGAACTGTGGAGTGGAGTGTGCAGCCTCCCGGAACGGTCCGTAGAAGGCCGAAGCATATTTGACCGCATACGACATAATTGGCGTATGTTCAAAGCCCGCTTCGTCTAAGGCAGAGCGGATGGCATGCACAAAACCGTCCATCATGTTGGACGGAGCGATAATATCCGCACCCGCCCGCGCTTGCGAGACAGCTGTACGCGCAAGTAGCACTAAGGACTCATCGTTAGCGATCTCTGCGTCGCAGCCCTCATGAGAATGGACGACACCACAATGACCGTGGTCCGTAAATTGACACAAGCAGGTATCCGCAATAACAAGTAGCTGTGGGTGCAGTGCCTTGATGTGCTGAATTGCCCGTTGAACAATACCATTATCCTCGAATGCAGAAGTACCCACGGCGTCCTTGTACGCCGGAACCCCGAATAAAAGAATAGCCTTGATGCCAAGAGCAACGGTTTCGGTAAGCTCCGGCTCTAACTGATCCAACGATAAATGGAAGACTCCAGGCATAGAAGAAATCTCTTCCCGAACCCCCGTTCCTTCGGTAACAAAAAGTGGATAGATCAAGTCATTTGCCGAATAGGTGTGCTCACGAACAAGGCTGCGCAGAGCCGCACTTGTGCGCAAACGACGATGTCTAACATTGGGAAAACTCACGATAATTTCGCCTCCTTGAAGAGATTATTTGGGTTTATTTTTCAGGCTGTTGAAAAAGTCACCAAGCTAAGTGCTGTTTCATCGCCGCCCGTTAGTTTAGATTTCAGTTCTGTAAATCCTCAGCGTAGCATACCGCATCAATAAAAAGGAAATTCCTGCATTTGTACATCATTTTATAAAGGGGAAACCATAATTGAACTAAATTGCTGCAAAAACGCAGCAATTTTGCGACCTTTACTCTATTTGGACTTATATCTGTTCAAATTGCTGTACTTTTACAGAAATTTCCCGTTTTTTTGTAAAACAGACCAAAAT
>JACMJI010000124.1 GCA_014380705.1 Gorillibacterium sp.
ACCTAGCCTTGCACCATCGACGAAGAGAAGCAGATTCTTTTCTTGGCAAAACTGGCTTAACCCTGTGAGTTCGCTTTTGTTATAGATGGAGCCAATTTCCGTTGGGTTGGAGATATAAACTAATTTGGGCTTAACCATATGCTCGTCCGTATGCTGATCAACGGCCACCTTAATATGATCGGGTGTTAGTTTGCCGTCTTTCACCTCAACAGAGATGATTTTATGTCCTGTAGCCTCGATCGCTCCCGTCTCGTGTACCAGTATATGACCCGTATGCGCTGCAATCACAGCTTCGTGAGGCCGTAGAAAAGCCGAAAGAGCAATCAGATTGGTTTGGGTGCCCCCCGATATGAAATGAATATCGACGTCATTGCGCTGGATGTATTGTTGCAATAGCTTTGCCGCTTTTAGTGAATACTCATCTTGTCCATAGCCTTCGGTCTGTACGAGGTTGGTTTCAACTAAGGCATTCAATATTCTTGGATGGGCCCCTTCACTGTAATCATTCTTAAAACTATACATACTATAAAACTCTCCCCTCGACTTCAACGTGTCAAGCGACCAGGTCGCCATTATATTCTAACATTTTCGGGCGATTATTCGGCATATGTTTGAACGGCATATGTGTCATTTGCACCTTGCCTTTGATGGTTCGCAAAACATTGCCCCCAGGGCCATAAGCATATGAAAAGCAAAATTAGCCATAATAATGTAATAAGCTGACAGTTACTACATTGGGTTGTTTCTATTCGCTGCAACAATAGATAGTGAAACGGGAGGCTTTTTGAAGGTTTTAGAAAGAGGTGTGATGGAGTGGATTTTTTCGCGAGCCAAGAATCACTGACGACCTTAGAATGGAGCTTAAGAGCCATTCTTAGCTTTGCTTTCTTACTACTCGTCGCCAAAATGATGGGGCAACGCTCTATTTCTCAATTAAGGCTGCTCGATTTCATTATTGCATTAACCCTTGGCAATATTATCGCGCACCCACTTTCAGATCAACACCTAGGATTAAAAGGTTCCTTAATCACCACTGTTGTTCTTGTCATGTTATATGTTGGTGCAACCTGGCTAAGCCTCAAGTGGTCTTTTTTTAAACAATATCTCGATCCCCCGGCGATTGTGCTCATTAAAAATGGACAAATCAATTTCGATCATTTGTCTAAAGCAAGAATCTCAATTGATTTTTTATTCTCAGAGCTTCGAAAGTCAAATGTCGATGATATCCAAAATGTATCTTTTGCGGCGTGGGAACCGGGAGGAACCATCTCGGTTTTCATGAATACTCCTTACCAACCGGTCACCCCTAAGGATTTAAATTTAGAAACCCAACCGTTTAATCTCATAAGACCCATTATTATTAATGGAAAAGTAGACAAATCACTCTTAAAAGAAATTGGAAAGGATCAGAGCTGGCTTCAAGCAGAAATTGCCCCTACATACCCAAAAGTTCGTGATGTTACACTAGCAACAACAGATGAAAATGCGAATATAAGGGTCTATTCAAAGAATCCAAAGTAGAAATAACAATAATTAATCCTTCAGCCGATAGCTCACAAAAGCCAACTGCTTGCAATCAGGCGACCAAGAGTTCACGTTTATTGTCCCCTGACCACCGAACAGACTTGCAAGTGTATGGAACTCACCGCCTGCACTGGACATGACCCGAAGTTCAACGTTCTTGTTAGCGGGATGGTCGCCTGGGGCAACGTCCCCCTTCCTATAGGAAAGATAGACAACGGTTTCACCATCGGGAGATACATGCGGGAACCAGTTATTGCTCTCATCAAAGGTCATCTGTGTCTGCTCACTGCCGTCCGCATTCATACGCCACACCTGCATAAGTCCAGAACGAACAGAGTTGAACCATATGTGTCGACCATCCGGGGAGTATTCAGGACCATCATCCAGTCCGGGGAAATCCGTCAGTTGGGTTTCTATACCGCCTGTCACAGGAATGGTGTAGATGTCATACTGGCCGTTCCGCTCCGCACAATAAGCCAATGTTGTACCATCTGGTGACCAACCATGAAGATAACTGGGTGCAAGAGGGGTTATTTGTCTCGGGCTGCCCCCAGCCAGTGGTAAGACATATATTCGGGACTTATGATCATCCTCAATGTGGTGGCTTACTGCAATGTGCAAATTGTCGGGTGACAGCACATGATCATTGTTGCAATGAATGGCATACCCTGAATCAATAACCATGCTTTCTCTAGCGGCAATATCAAAAGAATAGATACGGCCGAGGCTGTTATAAATTAGCCTTTGGCCATCAAGCGTCCAGTTTGGAGCCTCAATCAGGAAGTCAAATTGAGCCAATACCTCCCGTTCCCCTGTCTGTACATCGATTTTCTCAAGAATGCTGATTACGCTTCCGCCCTCGCTTAAGTTACCGTCTAACGTGTTCATTGCATCCGCTCCTTCTTTATCCGTTCAAGGATATCAGGTATAAATCCTATTCGTTTATGGTTTGCATAGCTACATTTAAGGCGCCAATCACCTTGTCACACCAACCATCAAATTCGATATCCTCCGTTTGATGCTCCGGATGGGCAAGAATATATTCAACCACTTGCCGGATCCCTTGGTCAAGACGAGTGGTTGCCACAAACTCCGGTACAAGCCTTTTGAGCTTTGCATTATCAAATACAACAGAGTTCGCCTTATCGCCTAACAGTCCACCCCTAAAATCCTCTTTGCTGCATGCAGCCAAAAACTCGGATGAAACATGGACCGTGTTTAGTTTCACTCCCAAGGCACTAGCAATAATCTCGTAGATTTGATTCCAGGTAACCGTCTCGTCCGTCGTAATATGAACAGACTCGCCTATCGCATGAATGTTGCCCATTAAACCAACGAACCCTTTAGCAAAATCACTATTGTGCGTCATTGTCCAAAGGGATGTTCCGTCTCCATGAATGATAACAGGTTTGTTGTCCAGCATGCGTCTCGCGACCTGCCAGCTTCCTTTGCTTCCATGAACACCGAGTGGGATCGAACGTTCATCGTAGGTGTGACTTGGTCTGACGATGGTAATGGGGAAGCCCTGCTCACGATATTGCTTCATTAAATAATCTTCGCAGGCAATCTTGTTGCGGGAATATTCCCAATAAGGATTGGATAAAGGCGTTCCCTCTGTAATTCTATAATCGGATAGAGGGGTTTGGTAGGCGGAAGCCGAGCTAATAAAAATAAATTGCTTTGTTTTACCCTTAAACAAGCGATAGTCTCTTTCCAGTTGGGCAGGTTCATAGGCGATAAAATCAGCAACAACATCAAACTCCATGCCCTCTATCCGTTTAGCGACAAGATCTTCATCATTGATATCGGCTTTAATCACGTTTACCCCAGCCGGTAAAGCGTCGTTTCTCGAACCTCTATTTAGAAGATAAAGCTCACAGCCCTTTTCGAGCAATACCTTCGTAATTCCAGAACTAATCGTCCCCGTTCCACCGATAAATAGCGCTTTCATGACGCACCTCCGTAAAATATGTACTTTAATAATTGGCCAATCATTTGTAAGCAAAATATCGCTTCGTATACTTCATACGATAGCATGAGCTATGCAGCTAAGACAAATTTGGGTGCTTAATATGTGGTCATACGGTGCATCATGTTAAGTAATTATTCTTTGCCTTTTTATATTTATTATTATTTAAAAATATGTATTGACGCAGTTAGCTAAAATACGATAAATTTAGACAAAGGGATGCAATGATGTATAACCTAAACCTGGACACTAGGGTTATACGGAGCAGGTAGTGTAACCGGCCCTCTTAGAAGATAGTCATCTGAGAGGAGATATACTTATGAGAATTTTAAGCGTATTACTGGCAAGTTTGTTGTTAATAAGTATAGGCTCTCCCGCTTTTGCAGCAAAATCGGAGGAGAAGAGTACCTGGGATAAGTCTTCGCTTGTTTTTACCAGTTCCGAGGGAGATTGCTCCATTATCCAAGCTGTTGTCAAAAATGGCGGATCGGGGAACATGGGACAAGCAGTAACTTGGGAATTGTATTATATTTCAAGCGGGAATCCGAAAAACGGAACAATTATATACACAGGTACAACGAATGTACTTCTTTCGGGTCAATCTCAAACATTGTCTTATAATCCTAATGCCATTATAGGGAATTACATGTTCAAGGCTTACCAAATTTCCGGACACCCCGGAACAGGTCAACTCTGGAGCGATGAGGTACAGGTAGAGGATTGTGCAACACCAACACCAACTCCTACACCGACAGTAACACCAACACCAACACCAACACCAACACCAACACCAACACCAACACCAACACCAACA
>JACMJI010000125.1 GCA_014380705.1 Gorillibacterium sp.
CGTTTATCTCGCTCTACACCTGTTTCTTAGCGCCCTCTTGATGTTCGACCCGGTTTTCAGTTTATTGCTGCATTTAAATAGATGGAAAATGCACGTTAATTTGAACCGTGATGACGTCCTGGGACATTAAATGGATTAATCCAGTTAATGGATTAGTATTAGATAAGGTTCATACGGATCCCACATCGGTAAATGGACGGCGCCAAAGATCGCCGACAGGTATTAATCCCTCTATATTTGAAATGAATTAACGTTTTTCCACTTGCATATAAAAATAAAGAGCCGTCCCAAAGGGACGGCTCTTTACGTCTTTCAATTCATTTAGAAAACTTAAAACTTAACCTTGTGCCAAATCACTCAACTTATGGAAGGTTTCCTTCAGTGTAGGATACAGGGTACGATATACCTCGTAGTAGTTTTGGTAAGCTTGCTGATTCGCTTCAATAGGCTCCGTACGATCGACAACCTTTATCCACTCTTCGCAAAGGGAAGTAATATCCCGCTTCAACACGCCAGATGCAGCCATCACAGCAGCCCCGTAAGCAGGGCCATCGGTTGAATTTACCGTTACCACAGGATAACCAAAAATGTCAGCAATCATCTGACGCCAGAACGGGCTGCGGGCGCCACCTCCGTTGACTCGTAATTCACTAACCTCTACGGAGGATTCCTTCATAAGCTCAAGCGAATCCCGTAGCCCGAAGGTGATGCCCTCCATAACAGCACGAGTAAGATGAGCTTTGGTATGGCGCAGATTTAGGCCGACGAATGCACCTCTTGCTTTTGGATCAGGATAAGGGACGCGCTCGCCGGTCAAGTAAGGGGCGAAGAGCAGCCCTTCGCTGCCAATTGGAGCTTGCTCTGCAAGGGCAGTTAAATATTGGTAAACATCTTTCCCTTCTAGAGCAGCTTGCTGCAGCTCTTCAAAAGCAAAGTGATTTTTCCACCATTGGAAAGAACCGCCTGCTGCCAGCATGACACCCATGCGGTGCCATTTGCCAGGGACGCCATGACAGAAAGAATGCAAACGGCGCTCAGGATCTTCTTGATACGCATCATCATGTACAAAAACAACACCTGATGTTCCCAGTGCAACGCTAGCAATTCCAGGTTTGACGACACCAACACCTACAGCCCCACAGGCTTGGTCGCCACCACCAGCAACTACGGGTGTTCCAGCAGCTAGACCGGTTAATGCTACAGCCGTTTGAAGCACTTGACCGACCACATCATTGCTTTCAAATAGAGGAGGAAGCCACTCTGGTTGAATCGAAAGCTTGTCCAATACTTCTGAAGACCAACTCCGTGCGGCTACATCAAGCAGTAAGGTGCCACTCGCGTCAGCAACATCCATGCCAAACTCCCCGGTAAGCATCAATCTTACATAATCCTTTGGCAGCATAATGTGGGCGATCCTGGCATAGGCTTCAGGCTCATGCTGACGCAACCAAATGATCTTGGGTGCCGTAAACCCAGTAAGTGCTGAATTGCCTGTCAGATCCCCAAGCCGTTCTTTACCAACACGGTTCTCAATCCACTCGCATTGCTCAGCTGTACGTTGATCACACCAGAGAAGCGCGGGACGGATTACCTTTAGATCTTGATCCAGAAAGACGGACCCATGCATTTGGCCAGAAAGACCAACGCCTTCAATCTTATCGGCAGTTACCCCTGATTTGTCTAGTAAAGCCTTAATGCAGGCCCCAGTCCCATGCCACCAATCCTCAGGGTTTTGTTCAGCCCAGCCGGGATGTGGCTGGAGCAAAGGATATTCGACGCTGTGTCCAGCTTTCACTTGCCCTTCCCGGTCAACGAGAATGCATTTAACAGCGGAGGTTCCAAGGTCGATACCTAAAAAATACGTCATGATCTTCACCTCAAGGTTAATGTCATTTACAGAGATCCTTCCATCAGTAAACTTGAAAGTTTTCTGCTTAGGTCTCTGCTATAATTATATTCGAAATAGGTAGGTAAAATCCTGCCGAACTTTGTAAATTAATTGAACAAAGTCATATTTAATATTAATTGAACGGGAAGCGGTGGGTTTATGTTCGCTGAAGAGCGGCTGATACGGATTGTGGAGATGGTAAACCAGAACGGCAAGGTGACAGTAGCGGAGCTCAGTCATGCTCTAGATGTTTCATTTGTCACGATCCGACGCGATTTAGAGCGATTAGAGGAGGAGAAGCTGCTCTGTCGCACCCATGGTGGCGCCTTATCATTAGAAAAAGGTGTGCTCAATAGCGCAGGAGAAAAATCTTTTTCTGAGAAAGAAGAAGCCTTTACAGCGGAGAAGGAACGAATTGCTGAAGCAGCGGCTAGGCTAGTCGAGGATGAAGATGCTATCCTTTTGACACCGGGCACGACAAATATGCTACTTGTGAGCAAGCTGCTCGGGAAAAAAGATTTAACGATCGTTACCAACGCCTCGAACATTGCTATGCGGGCAGCGGGTGTGCCAGGCTGGAACGTGATTCTGACAGGTGGGAAGATTCGCCCTAAGTCCTATGCGCTGGTAGGTCCACTTGCGGAGAATTCACTGTCGGGTATCCGTGTGGACAAGCTGTTTCTTGGGGTTGATGGGATTGATTTTACCCAAGGGCTAACTACCCCAAATCTTGAGGAAGCTAGTGTTAATCGGAAAATGATTTCGCTTGCTCGTCAGATTATCGTTGTTGCCGACCGTAGTAAATTTGGGCGAGTAATGTTCTCGCATATTGCTAACCTTACTGAAGTGGATATCATCGTAACGGATCGACTGCTTCCTGAGGATGCAACTGATTTTATCAACAAGGAAACAGATATAAAACTTATTTTAGCGTAACAGAATATATAAGTTGACCATTTCAATGGAGCGTAGTAAAATAAATTCGAAGACAAAAGAACATAAATTATCATAAACGAAACTCATTTTTGTATTTATTCTAATAATTGAAACTAAATGAAAGAGGTGCCATGATGGCTGATTTGCAGGTTTTAAAGAAAAAGTTCGTTGAAAGATTTGGTGGAACAGAAGACGGGATCCGCAGTTTTTTTGCCCCTGGTCGAGTTAATCTGATCGGAGAACATACCGATTACAATGGCGGCTATGTTTTTCCGGCAGCATTGACATTTGGCACCACGATGTTAGTTCGCAAGCGGGAAGATGATATCATTCGTTTTGCATCTGAGAATTTCAGTATGGAAGCCGAGATCACTCTTGATACGGCTAAGTTTGAGAAAGCGCATGACTGGGTCAATTATCCGAAAGCAGTTTTGGTTCATCTCGCGAAGAGAGGC
>JACMJI010000126.1 GCA_014380705.1 Gorillibacterium sp.
TGTAGGCCACTTGCAGATCGGTTTTCTTTAGCAGATAGGCTAATATCCCTTGCGCATCCGCTTCTTTCTTCAGTTCAATGACAATCCTCAGTCCATTACGACCACTCTCATCACGTACCTCCGCTATACCTTCCACTTTCTTCTCAAGACGAATATTCTCCATTGCCGTAACAAGTCGGCTTTTAACGACCTGATAGGGAATCTCCGTAATGACGATCTGCTGCCTGCCGCCTTTCATATCCTCGATAGCGGTACGAGATTTAAGATATATTCGACCTCTCCCCGTGCGGGATGCTTCCTGGATACCTTGACCACCCATAATGATTCCCCCCGTAGGGAAATCCGGTCCGATAATAATCTTCATCAATTCCTCATATGGCAAGTCGGGCTGGTCCATTAAACGAATGCAACCGTCAATGATTTCCATCAGATTGTGCGGAGGAATTTCTGTGGCGAAACCAGCTGATATTCCGCTGACGCCATTGACCAGTAGATTTGGATAACGGGAAGGAAAAACAACAGGTTCCTTAGCGGTGTTATCAAAGTTATCCTTGAATTCGACAGTTCGTTTGTCAAGGTCACGCAGAAGTTCCATTGCTATTGGAGACAACCGGGCCTCGGTATAACGCATAGCGGCTGCAGGGTCATCATCCATTGATCCCCAGTTTCCGTGTCCGTCTACGAGAACATGCCCCATCTTCCATGGTTGTGCCATCCGTACCATACCATCGTAGATGGATGAATCTCCATGGGGATGATAGTTCCCCATCACATCTCCTACAGTCTTCGCCGACTTTCGGTAAGTTTTGTCCGGCGTATTTCCAGATTCATACATCGAATAGAGGATACGCCGTTGTACCGGCTTCAGACCATCCCGCACATCCGGAATGGCCCGATCCTGAATAATATATTTGGAGTAGCGTCCAAATCGGTCGCTGACCACATCTTCGAGAAATGCAGGTAAGAATTGTTCTAAGATACCCATTAGCTATGATCTCCTTGGTTTATTGTTCGTATTCAGTAAAATCTACATTATCAATGATCCAGCGCTTCCGTGGTTCTACCTTGTCACCCATGAGTGTGGTCACCCTGCGCTCCGCCTTAGCAGCATCTTCGATCTGTACCTGAAACAACTTACGAGTCTCTGGATCCATTGTCGTATCCCACAGCTGGTCCGGGTTCATTTCTCCCAGTCCCTTGTAGCGTTGAAGTTCGACATTCTTACCATAGTCTTTCATCGTTGCCTTAAGCTCTTCATCGGAGAATACATACCGAAAACTACTCGATTTACCACTTTTTTTCGTAATTTTATATAAAGGTGGGTGAGCGATAAATATCATTCCAGCATCAATCAACGGCTTCATATACCGATAGAAAAAGGTTAACAGCAGCACTTGAATATGTGCACCATCTGTATCGGCATCCGTCATAATGATAATCTTGCCGTAATTGCTCTCCGTCTGATCGAACTCATGCCCTACACCCGCACCAATAGCAGAAATAATGGCCTTGTATTCCTCGTTTTTGAGTATGTCCAGTAGCTTCGCTTTCTCCGGGTTCATTGGCTTGCCTTTCAGCGGCAAAATAGCTTGATGCTTGGAATCACGACCTTGTTTGGCTGATCCTCCCGCCGAATCACCTTCCACAATGAACAACTCATTGCTCATGTAGTCCTTGGATTGGGCAGGTGTCAGCTTGCCATTGAGGTTTGAACTTTCACTCTTCCCTTTTTTGCCGTTGCGTATTTCGTCACGAGCTTTACGTGCCGCTTCCCGAGCTTTTGCCGATTGAACGGCCTTTTTTAACAAACTCTGAGCAGCTGCAGGATTCTCCTCTAAGAAAACCGCCATCTTGTCAGAGACTACGGCGTCAACAGCACTGCGTGCAGATGCACTTCCTAGCTGCTCCTTCGTCTGACCGACGAATTCCACATCTGACATCTTGATATTGATCACGGACATGAGACCTTCCCGCAGGTCAGTCCCCTCCAAGTTTTTTTCCTTCTCTTTCACAATACCCATCTTGCGGGCATATTCATTCATGACCCGGGTAAAGGCTATCTTGAAGCCCGTTTCATGAGTACCTCCGCCTCGGGTTGGGATCGAGTTCACGAAGGATACGATCGTTTCTGTATAGCCATCATTGTATTGAAAAGCTACCTCCACTTCAATGTCTTCCTTCTCAGCAGAGAAATGGATAACATCGTGCAGGGTCGTTTTTTCTTCATTTAGGAACTCAACAAATTGACTCGCGCCGCCCTCATAAACAAAAGCATCCTCTTTGCCAGATCGTTCGTCTTTGATGGATACTTTGAGCCCAGAATTTAGGAAAGCAATTTCCTGCAATCGCTCTGCTAACGTATCGTAGCTAACGGATATCCCACTGGCAAATACCCGCTTGTCCGGTTTAAAGGATATTTTCGAGCCTGTTTTTCTTGTATTACCGATGATATCCAGTCCACCTACAGGCTCACCAACGTGTTCCTTGCCGGTTTCATCAACCCAGTATTCGAAACGTTGACGGTGAATTTTACCATCTTGATAAATTTCAGCCTCCAGCCATTCGGACAAAGCATTCGTAACCGAAGCTCCAACTCCGTGTAGACCACCAGACTTCTTATATCCCCCACCGCCAAACTTACCACCAGCATGAAGAATGGTAAAAACAACCTGTGGTGTTGGAATGCCTGACTTGTGCATGCCGGTTGGAATGCCTCGACCATTATCCGTTACCGTTATTGAGTGATCTGCGTGGATAATTAAAGTTACTTCTGTGCAGTGCCCTGCGAGATGCTCATCCACCGCATTATCAATAATTTCCCAGACAAGATGATGCAGTCCAGACGCGCTGGTACTGCCAATGTACATCCCGGGTCGCTTGCGAACGGCGACAAGACCCTCCAAAATTTGTATGTCATCCGCACCGTAACTGGATTTCGCGGGTTTTGCAGCATTCTCAAACAAATTAATCTGTTCAGCCAATTTTAGTGCCTCCATCAATCAAAATCTAAAAAAATGAGAACGTCCGTTCTGTAACCTTGTGAATTTAATCTTAACCCAGAATATCCCTTCGCGTAAAGACCCCAAAAGATATTCCTAAAGCAACCAACATCCAACCCGATAAAACGCAAAGAGAAAATCCCATCGTAAGTCCGGGAATGGGAGGGATTGATCCAGCCAGAAACGATATTGTATCCAAATTAATCATGAACAAATATTTAGCACTTTCCCATGTGGATACCATGTTAGCAAGAATTACTCCAGCGATAAGACCCGCTAGCATAATGCCCATCCCCGCAGCTGTACTACGCACAAGCACCGAAATCATTAAAGAAAGCGTTGCAACCGTTAGGCATGAGAACCAGGCTAGTCCAAGCTCCATGATCAAATATTGCCATTGTTCAATGATATAGGCTTGCGAGGTGTCCAGTACATCACCCGTCACATGATAACCTGTTAGTACAGGAGCAGTCCAGCCTCCAGGACCAAAAGCAATGCTTGAAATCAAATAAGTAAGCAAAGCCGTACTGATCAAAATAAGCGAAACAAACAAGATAAGTGTGATGAATTTACTCATGAGAATTTTCCATCTTCTCACGGGCCGTGTCAAGAGGAGTTTAATCGTACCTGTAGATTGCTCAGAAGAGACGATGTCTGAAGCCAATATGGCAACGAGAAGCGGTAGGAATAAACCAACAGCATTTTGGATGAACGTACTGGCAAAA
>JACMJI010000127.1 GCA_014380705.1 Gorillibacterium sp.
CTAAAAACCAATGAAGAGATTTTAAGTGGTAAGTTCTTCGCCCTCCCCAAGGTGGCGCAATGGCACAATTACAAAGAGGCTTTTCAAGCCGGCAGCTACCTCAGGTATCTATCCAATAGTGTATTTGTTACGGTGATTACCATGGTCTGTGTCATTCTCTTAAGCTCAATGGTGGCTTATGCCATCTCACGCTTTCGCTGGCGCTATGGCAATATCATCATGATGGTCTTCATGATGGGGATGATGATTCCTATGCAGGCTACCCTGCTTCCCCTGATGATTATTTTCAAGAACATGCATATTCTCAATACGCATTGGTCCTTGATTCTGCCTTACATCGCCTTCTCCACTCCGATCTCGGTTTTTATTCTCAGCGGATTTATGCGCAGCATCCCGCATGAGATTGAGGAGTCGGCCTTCGTAGACGGAGCGAGCGTATACCGCATTTTCAGCCAAATTATCTTGCCAATCTCCGTTCCACCCGTGATGACTGTGTGTATCTTGACCTTTATCTCGATCTGGAATGAGTATATTCTGGCAGCAACTTTCATTAACTCAGAAAAATTAAAGACCTTGCCTTTTGGAGTGTATACGTTTGTCAGTCAATACTCCGTTAATTATGGCAATATCGGCGCATTCCTGGTAATGGGAGCCTTGCCGGTCATTCTGATTTATTTCTTCCTTTCTAACCAGATCACTAAAGGTATGGTTGCTGGTGCTATTAAGGGTTAAGAACTGATACGAGCAGGTAAATATAGAGATTTGTCTCTTATTGGTTGCAAGCATGCTCTCTAGGTCTATAATAAAGAGGCAGCATAAAGGACGAGGATGGGAGGAGGAAATCCCTTGTTTAAAGGTTTTCATTCCATACATCATCGCTTGTTCTTGCTGTTTCTTTTTTGCATGTCCGGGATTCTACTGATTATTTCGTTGCTTTATTACAACCGGACAACTGTTCAATTTCAAGAAAAAATTAGCGATCTGGCGCAAAAAAACGTAGCGCAGACCGTTGGATTGTTTGATTTAATGTACAAGGGCTATGACAGCTTGTCCAAGTCGCTTAGCAATAATCTTGAATTAGTTCGGTTGCTTAATGAGACAACGGAGGAACCTGCCCTGGAATTTATCAATGAACGTTCGATTACGACGATCATTGGTGCGCTTTTTTACTCGCGGAATGACTTGTTTGGCATCCATGTTCTTACTGATAAAGGCAAGATCTATAATTATGGGAACTATATGAATGTTCTAGATAAACATTATCGGGATGAAGCTTGGTATCATGAGCTGCATAGCTCATCTGGTCCAATGGTTTGGCTGGGTGTCTACCCCCATTCATTGATTGATCAAGTGGAGGAACGTCCGGTTTTCGCTTTTGGCAGACAAATCTATGATCAGAATGAGCATAAACCCATTGGATTCGTATTATATGAGTCAGACCCAAAACCCATTCTTGCGGCTCTAGATAATTTGAAGCTGGGTAAGAACAGTCAGGTTTATATTGTTTCGGGGGAGGGTCGTGTAATTTCCAGCACAGGCTCCGAGAAGATACCTGATCTCGATACGCTCCCTAAGCTTGAAGATTCAGGAAGTGTTGTGGTTCAGCGTGAATCGGATCGGCTCGTTGTAGCAAGCAAGCTGCCTTTTGCGGACTGGACGGTTATCAGTATCACGCCGAATAAAGATTTAAATGTTGAAATCATTGAGATGAAACGCTATTTGTTTATCGTGGTCTCTATCCTGATTCTCGTCTCTGCCTTCATTGGTTCGATTGTATCACGAACAATTTCACAACCGCTTAAACAACTCATTCGTGAAATGAGGCAGGTGGAAATTGGAAATTTCCGCAGAGTGCTAAATATAACCTCCTATCAGGAGATAAATATTCTTGTAGCTTCTTTTAATGGAATGGTATTACGGATTGAGGAGCTTATTGAACGGGTTAAGAAGTCCTCGGTCAGTGAAAAAAATGCTGAATTGCACGCCCTGCAATCTCAGGTTAATCCTCACTTTCTCTATAATACTTTAGATATGATCTATTGGATGATGGATGAGAAGGGAAATGATCGTTTGGGCGAGCTTGTGTTATCGCTTTCCCATATGTTTCGCTACAGCAGTCATTGGGAGGAGGGAACAGCCGTTACCCTACGAGAAGAAGTGGAGCAGATTGGACATTACTTAACAATTATCCAAACAAGGCTCGAAGGGCGGCTCCAGGTCGAGATCGACATTGACGAAAAGTGGATGGGTATAGCTATTCCAAAAATGACGGTTCAGCCCATTATTGAAAATGCAGTTAAGCATGGTTTGGAATCATCAGAACGTCTACCGGGGCTTCTGAAAGTTTATACCCGTGCTACAGGTCAAACACTCAGAATCCTAATCGAGGATAACGGTAAGGGTATAAGTAAGGCCGAGCTAGATCGACTTGTTTCGTCTCTTAATGGAGATACCCCGACTGGGAAAAGCAAAGGGGGAATCGGTTTACAGAACCTTCATCTCCGTTTAAAGTACATGTTTGGCGAGGCTTATGGTCTCGAAATTAGAAGTGAGCTTGGCGTAGGAACAATCATTTCTATCGTACTTCCGCTTTGGAAAGAAGGAGAGGTGAACGTGTGAATATACTCATAGCCGACGATGAGCGAGCCATTCGTGAAGGGGTTAAGCGGACGATTCGGCATTTACATCCGGACTATTCGATCTACCTAGCTGCAGCAACAGAAGAAGCGGTTCAGATTATGGCTACCCAGCGGATTGATATTGTTTTGACGGATATCCTCATGCCGGGAATGGACGGTTTAGAATTTATGAGAATCTCCAAACGCAACTATCCAACGGTGAAATGGGTTGTCATCTCTGCGCACAACGAATTTACTTATGCGCAGGAGGCCGTCCGCCTTGGGGCTAGGGATTATTTGTTAAAGCCAATTGGTAAAACCCGGTTGCTTGCCCTTATTGCAAGTCTTGTCGAAGAGATAGAGCAGGATGGTGAATTGTCTAGGGATGGTGAACGTTTGAGAACAAGCCTCAAATATTTGCGTGAGGGAGTGTTTCAGCGGCTTGCTTCCGGTCTGGATATAGGAAATTTGGATACGAGTCCGTTTATTGAGCAGTACCGCAGCTTTCACCTAATCATGGTACAGTTGGATGCGGGAGAGAAGAGTGTTCATTTGGAGCATTTTGTTGTAGATAACATTCTATCTGAATTGATCGAACGTTATGGAAGTGGTTTTGTTGTCAGCTATGATCGTCAAAGTCTTTTGGGGCTAGTTGCGCTGAAGGAAGGTTTTCGTATCGAAGCCCTTCAGGAGGAAGCCAAGGGGTATATCATGCGCTACGTAAAGGTGCCTTTTCATATGATCCACTCAGGGCTTAACCAAGATTTCAAAGCGGTTCCTGAGTTGGTTATGCGGATGAGGCAGGCTTCCGTCGTCCAAGAATTAAACCCATCTAAGGGCGGAGGCGAGAAGGCCATTGAGGCAGCGTTGCAATATATTAAAGAGCATTATAGCGAAGACATCACTTTGGAAAAGGTAGCTTCTACCGTCTTTCTGAATCCTGTATATTTTAGTCAACTATTTAAACAAAAGACAGGCCAAGGCTATAAAGATTATGTTATCTTCCTACGCTTAGAGCAAGCAAAACGACTATTGCTTAACCCGAAGCTGAAGCTGGCCGAAATTGCCGAACGGATCGGTTATCAGGATATGCGTCATTTCACGCAGCTGTTTCGAAAGCGATTTGAGATCACGCCTACAGAGTACCGGCAACAGCAGAACATTAATGTGTTGTAATAGGTTTGCATTTACCTAGGAACAACACGGCTGCCCTTATCCATTGGAGCTTTGCAGAGTGGACATTCTTTACCTGTGCGGCTTGCTTCTTTATGAGTACTGATTCTGGCCCATGCCGGACAGGCAGCACGCGTGCATATCCAAACTGGTACGGCCTCCGTCTGTGGGGTGGCGGATTTCCTAATCGACGCCGCCCATGTTGACTGAACGGTCCGGGTCCCGGATTCTGCCCCTTGAAAAGCCGCAAGGACAAAGCGAGAAACCTCAGCCTTCTTCCCGCGATGGCGTGCGGGTGAGCTGACGAATAGCTCTTCCTTTGCCCGCGTCACCGCGACGTAGGCCAGTCGTCGCTCTTCCTCCAGGGCTGTATGGCTCGGCTGACGATTCGTGGCTTTACCAACGGTATTCTTCATTTGCCCTTCGGCAAGGGCTGAGCTATGCGGCAAGCTGCCTTCCGATGCACCAATTAGAAAGACAACAGGGAACTCCAACCCTTTAGACTTATGA
>JACMJI010000128.1 GCA_014380705.1 Gorillibacterium sp.
AGTCGCACTTTTTTCGATTTTAATATTTCAAGGCAGTCTAAATATTCCTTTTCCGCCATCTTCCATTCACGCTTCGCGTCACTGGCCTCTAAAGGCGTGTGTTCATGAACGCAGGTAACTTCAATGTATCTATTCGACTTTTTTACACAGTTGTGAAACAGGTCGTTTATTTGTTCGCGATAAGTCATAAGTTCTTCGTTTGGTTTGCAAAACTCCCAAACGATATTCTAAAATCAGATTAAGTCTCCGTTATCATAACTAATTAGAAATCAGCATACATGAATGCCCGGAATCCCTAAGGTGTACCAGGATGGCACCCCTGGCTTATATGTTAGTGGGTTGTTTAATGTCGGAACGGCTGCAGGGTTTGCCGGCCAGCGTCACAAGAAAAACGCTGTAAAAACATAGCCGATCATAATAATGATGACCGCGACTGCAATTATTTTTAGAACGGGCTCTATTCGTCTGGCGAAGTATGATTCCTTGGGATCCCTAAACATGAGTTGTCGCCTGATTAATATTGGGATTGGCCTTCACTTTTAATTTGCAGATCGTTTACCTCCCCGGGCATTCCAGCCGCGAACGGCCATTAAACCGCATCCGATCATTAAGCCGGATATCCAGCAAGTGAGTAGCAATACAACAGGATTCATTGTGATTGAATTTAAATGCTGCCAACAATCAAAGTAGCTGCGGTTCGCAGGACAGGGCATGAGCAATCATCACAATTATAGAAAACCCTGGGGTGCGTTTTAATGACGGGCCGGATGTAGTTCTGATACATGCGGCGAAGCTAGCTGGCGAATGCTTTGAATAGTGTTATTTACGGTTAAGCATTCATTGCTTTTCCATTACCACAATGGTTTAGTGGTTGCGCATTGTTACAACCTGGGACAATAGCACGCTGGCAATTATGGCAACCGCATTAATTAATACCAATTAGTCTCCCTGGAAGCTCCGCTTGCGTTTCGCTAAGGACAATGATAAATTTCCAAAGCAGTCATTTAAAATAGAGAAGTTTTTGGTTGTAAAAAGACCGATTACGTCTCCGGGCAAAAGCTCATTGAGCTGGATTCCCCCTTCGGAGAAGCTACCGTGTACCCACATCTTCATCCATCAAGTTGTACCCCTCATAGAGTAGACTAAACTTTTCGAGGCCTCTCAATAAGGTAGTCATCCCAGGCTTGCGTTGCGAACTATAACCTTTCCAGCCGCCTAGCCTTGCGATCACCCATACAGCCCATTTTAACTGACCAATCGCAAAGGGATTCTTCAGCTTTTCTGTATTGCCGGAAACCTTCTGCTCTATTACTGCCAGACACTGCTGCTGTTCGGGAGTAAATACCATCCCGGCCTCCGGGTCCTCTCCTTCCGCGCAATTATAGGCTATGTGCATCTGCATCAACTTGACAATGGTATCCAACATTACTACCGTCAGCTTTCTAATTGCCCAACCACTCTCCAGCTCACTGCCTTCTATATCATAACATTCCTTCTTCAATACCCGGAATAACTCTTCAATCAGCCAACGCCATGTGTACCATTCTATAGCCAGCAATGCATCCTCCAGCCCCTCAATAGGCCAGGTGGTCAGTAAGCGCCATAGAACGGGCTCTGCATGCTCCACCCCTATTTCCCGCGCTTCTATCGCATAGACTGGTACTGTCTTTTGGCAGTTCACTTTATCATTGGGGGGACAAGGAAGGATTGCACCCTTCACCCGAACTTCCATAACTGCGTTTCGGGCAGGCCGCTTGCTATGGCTGTCTGCTGGTATGTAGAGCTCGTAGCGGCCCGACGGCTCCGCCGCTGAAAGGGCATCCCATAGCTTCTCTTCCTGTCCAGCGATAATTCGGTTTACTCTTGAACGGATCAGCAGGAAGGTCTTATCATCAGGAACTGTTACAAACTGGCTGAAAATATCACCCTCCCGATCCTGGACAATAATCACGGCTTTGGCTTTTGACAACACAATTTTACTGTTGGCACTGCTGTCGGCCCATTTATAAGACTCTTTGTCTTCAATGGGCTGTCGCATATAGTTTCGTTCTTTCTTGCTTCCTGTTTCCGGATCCCGGTGCCAGATCCGTATATCTGAGAATCCGATAGGAAAGCAGGTATAAGCATCAACAACAAAAGAAGGATGCAGTTTAAACCCTGTGCATTGGGCATCATCCAATCCTCCCAGACCACTAGCTGGTTGTAATCTTCCGGTATGTGAGGAGAGATTGATTTCAGTGGTGTCCTGAATAGAAAGAACGACTTTGTCTGCAACCCTCCTGCCACACATGCCAGTAAGCCAGTCAATTATTTTCTGCTCACTGGTCTTTTCATTACGCAGGAATCGATAAAAAGCCTTTTGCTCGGCCCGACTTGATGCCATTGCCTGAATGCTACGGGTGGCATTACTAAACAGCTGGGCGTGAAGCTGCATACCACGCTTGTCTAAGCGGATGTCCCCGAAACAACCCTTAAAATCTGTCCGAATCATAACGCAAATTAACCCTACGACTTGTGGGTACACGGTAGCTTCGTTGAAGGGGGAATACACATCGATGAGCTTTCGGCTGGTGGAGTAAACCAACTTGCTTTTTATAAAAATTTTACTGGTTCTCCTGTTTCTTTACAAAGTTACTTCTGCTCAGGTAAACGTAGTAGTAAATCTCCCTGCTGTGATGCCATCTGAACTGACTACATGGAGAGATAATCCGTCGCTTGTGACTGTAGTA
>JACMJI010000129.1 GCA_014380705.1 Gorillibacterium sp.
CAGACCCATTTGTGTTTGCGTCTTTCTACTTTGTAAGTTATCCAGCCATTACTGCATCTTTGAACCAGGGTTGAGAGGACCAACATTAGCCGAACCTTGAGGCTTACTACGAATCGGATAAAGAAAGAAGAACAGCAGGGCGAACAGGAGTAGAGCAGCGGGAACCAAGCTAAGCATCAGACGAATTCCCGATTCAACCGCTAAAGGTTGAATATCTTGATGAGCAGAATACCCGCTTGTTTCCAGAATCGTACCCATAATGACAGCCTGAAGGGATACGCCCCAGCGAACGATAAAGCCGTTCATCCCGAAATACATCCCTTCCCGCCGGACTCCAGTGGTAAGTTCATCCTCGTCAATGACTTCGGAGAGCATAACATCAAGTAATACTAACAGTCCGGACAGCCCGGCTCCTACACCTATTGCTGTGAAGATTGCCATCGTCAGCGTATGGACAAGAGCGAATGTACATAAAGCCAGACCGTAAAAAACCACAGCAGTCATCATCGTTATGCGGATGCCGAACCGGCGTGTAAGTTTGTTCCAGACAAAGACGAGTAGAATGGCTGAGATGAAAATCGCACCCAGTAGGATGCTGTTGGCGCCTTCCGCTTCATGTAGCACATACTTAGAAAAGAATGGAATGCCAGCGGGCAAAAGTGCGAAGGTAACCTGGACGAAGAAGCTGCCAAGGACAAAGGTAATAAATGCTTTGTTGGCAAATGTGTATCGGATCGCCTGAATGAAGCCTAAGCTCATCTGGGTCTGCTGCGGCTTTTCCTTGGAGCCGCGAAGCATGATCAGGAAGAAGATGAGGGCCACTACACTGAAGATGAGGCCCATGGGTCCCCAACCTAGCTTGCCGTATATCAAGGGCGGTAACGCCACACCGATAATCATACCGATAATGCCGAATACCTGCCTCCAAGAGGAGACGGAGGTGCGCTCTTCCATAGTGGCGAACATCTCAGGAAAAAGAGCAGAATAGTTTAGAACCACGACGACAAAGAACGCGTCAAAAACGAGGACAGTAATGAGAAAATACCAGAAAAGGCTCATACCTGCTCCAATTGGAAACCAGATCATGGTGAAAATAGCAACCAGAGGTGCTACGCCAAAAAGCATATAAGGATAACGGCGTCCCCAGCGGCTATGCGTTCGATCTGAGAGATGACCAATAAGTGGATTTAATATGGCGCTAAATAAACCGTGAATGACCATCGCCAGAGAAATAAGCCCGGGTCGCACCCCCAATTCGTCAACATAATAAAACACGATATAGGTTGCGAAAGCCTGAGCTAGCAAATTGACCGATAAATTGCCGGAACTAAATGCTAGTTTTTGTTTGGTGGTATTTAATGCTTTGTTAGCTTCTGCTGCTATCATAGACATCCCCTCCTTATTTTGTCACTGCTCTTTGAGCTTTTTGTAAATCTATCCAACGAATCATCTGGATGCCTTCCTCTTTTATCACTTTCTGTATGTATGGATCGCGGAAAAGCTCGAACTCCATTGCCCGGCGCTCCCAATGTGGCATGATAGCTTTAATCTCATCGGTAGCTGGTGATGGGTGGATGATGATTTCTGATACGCCAGGCCGCATGCTCCGGAGCAGAGACGCCATGTCGGCTCGTACTTCCTCGTAGGTTTGGTTGGCTTCCGTTTGGAAGGGGAGTCCCAGGAGGTAATCAAGGATAAAAACCCCACGACTATCTGCCAGTTCTGCCAAGGCACCCATGACACTTTCCATTTGTGGTGGGAGATCCGTACCAAATGATGAGCGTGGCATCC
>JACMJI010000130.1 GCA_014380705.1 Gorillibacterium sp.
CAGCAGATTCGCTCGGATGGACCTCAGGGCCACTTGAAGAAAAAAGGGACCCCGACAATGGGCGGTATGATTATCTTGCTTGCTTTGTCCCTGTCCGCGCTGCGTTTTTCCGAGATCAACAAGGAACTTATTATTTTACTCGTTGCGACACTTGGCTTCGGTCTGATTGGTTTTCTGGATGACTATATTAAAATTGTCTTTAAGCGATCGCTCGGCTTAACGGCTAGGCAGAAGCTGATCGGTCAATTGCTTGTTGCCGCAGCAATCTGTGTTCTACTCATTCAGAACGGTCATTCCACAGATATAGGTATACCTTATACCCATATTACCTTGGCCTTTGGCTGGTTTTATTACCCGCTTATCGTTCTAATGATGCTCGGTATGTCTAATGCTGTTAATTTTACGGATGGCTTGGATGGATTATTGTCAGGAACAGCTGCGATTTCGTTTGGAGCGTTTGTTGTCATTGCGATGAAACTCCATCATCCGGAAACAGCTATTTTCTCAGCTGCCATGGTTGGAGCTGTCCTTGGCTTTCTTGTATATAACGCCCATCCTGCGAAGGTTTTTATGGGGGATACTGGCTCTCTAGGTATTGGCGGCGGGTTAACTGCTGTGGCGATTCTAACCAAAGCTGAGATACTAGTCTTTGTCATAGGGGGTATCTTCGTTATCGAGGTGCTTTCTGTTATCATTCAGGTTGTATCCTTCAAGACGAGGGGGAAAAGGGTATTTAAAATGAGCCCGATTCATCATCATTTTGAGCTTGTCGGTTGGTCGGAATGGCGTGTTGTGATCACGTTTTGGGTCGTAGCATTCTTTTTGGCTGGTCTTGGACTCTATTTAAACGAGGTGTTTTAAACGATGCATCATCCCGCATTATACAAGGACAAGGAGATCGTTGTCCTTGGAATGGCAAGAAGCGGAGTGGCTGTGGCCAAGCTGTTTAAGCAATATGAAGCGAACGTCATTGTAAATGATAAAAAAGATCGCGATCAATGCCCGGAGGCCGAAGAATTGGAGGCTCTGGGTATTTCTGTCGTATGCGGGGGGCACCCCGAAGGGCTGATTCACTCAGAGCTTTCTCTCGTGGTTAAGAATCCTGGCATTCCTTATACGGCGGAACCCGTAAAACGAGCTATTGAACTGGGGCTTGAGGTCGTTACTGAGGTTGAGGTTGCTTATCCTATCTGTAAGGCTCCAATCATCGGCGTCACTGGCTCAAACGGCAAAACCACGACGACAACCTGGATCGGTCGCATGCTGGACAAGGCAGGATTAAAGCCGATTATCGCTGGTAATATCGGCCGTGCCCTTTGTGAGGCTGCTTTGGAAGCCAAAGCTAGCAATGTAATGGTCGTTGAGCTAAGCAGCTTCCAACTCAAGGGTACGGTTCTGTTCAGGCCCAAGATTGCTCTCCTTCTCAATATCTATGAAACGCATTTAGATTACCATGGATCATTAAGCGATTACAGCGAGTCGAAAGCAAAGCTGTTTGCCAACCAGACAGAAGCGGACATTGCTGTAATCAATTGGGATGACCCCTTTTGCCGTTCACTGTTACCCTCAATAAAAGCACAGCTTGTGCCCTTCTCAATGGAGGAGCAGCTCGAAACAGGTGTTTATTTGTGGAAGGATGGGGAGCAGGAATGGATCGTATATCATCCAGTCGGCGGGGAGCGTATCCTCGTTTTACCTACTCGTAAGTTGGGATTGCCCGGTCGGCATAACGTGCAAAATGCAATGGCTGCTACTGCTGCTGCATTCTCTGCTGGGGCCGATCTCGAATCTATTTCTCAAGCTCTTGAACAATTCCACGGTGTCGAGCATCGTCTTGAGTTTGTTCGTGACAAAGAAGATGTGACCTTCATTAATGGCTCGAAAGCAACCAATCCGGCTGCAACAATCAAGGACTTGGAAGCCTTTGAGCGGTCCATTGTGCTCATTGCAGGGGGACTTGACCGAGGGATGGCATACGATGATCTTACACCCTATTTCCGTGATAAGGTTCGTGTACTGATTGCACTTGGAGAAACGAAAGAGAAGCTCTGTCGTGTGGCGGAAGAGGCAGGTATACAAATCGTTCGGATGATCACCGAAACCGATCCCATCTATGCCATGCAGGGAGCTGTAGACCTTGCCTCGAATGAAGCTTTGGCAGGCGAGGTTGTCCTGCTATCCCCCGCTTGCGCGAGTTGGGATATGTACCGATCCTATGAGGAGCGGGGTAGCATGTTTAAGGAAGCCGTGCATAACCTTTAACATAGGGGCTTGGACTCTTGCTATAGTATAAGAAAAGTATAAGTTTTTACTACATCAGAATGTATAAAAATGAGATAAGGTTCATTCTGATTCCGCATCGGTAAACGCACGGCGCCAATGGACGCCGACAGGCGTTTATCCTTGGACCATACGATTCTTATATTAACTCGGTAGACGAAACGGCGCCAAAGGCACCGTAAGCGTTATCCTTCGCAAGAAGTCACTGCCTTGATTCAAGGTTAAAGGGGTACGAACCAATGGGAAAAGTTCAGAAAATGCCAGATCTAGTGCTGATGGCTGCGGCGCTGATGCTGCTTACGCTTGGTGTAATCATGGTATATAGTGCGAGCGCAGTGCTTTCATTCCACGACTTTGGTGACTCTTTCTATTACATGAAGCGGCAGCTTCTCTTCGCCGTCCTTGGTGTGGGGGCAATGCTAGTTACGACCCGATTGGATTATAGCATGTGGGCTAAATGGGCGAAGCCCATCCTACTCATCTGCTTCGGACTTTTGGTCCTTGTACTTATACCTGGGATTGGCATCATTCGTGGGGGAGCACGTAGTTGGCTTGGTGTCGGCTCCTTTGGAATTCAACCCTCTGAATTTATGAAAATGGGCGTCATTATTTTTCTGGCTAAGCTGCTTTCGGAAGGCAGGCTTACGATTACTCGCTTCTGGAGCGGGCTTGTGCCGCCCCTAATGCTCATGGGGCTTGCATTTGGACTTATCATGCTTCAGCCTGATCTTGGGACGGGAGTAGTGCTCGTGGGGGCCTCATTGCTAGTTATTTACGTAACAGGCGCAAGACTCTTCCATTTGGGGCTGCTAGCTCTCTGCGGAATTGCGGGCTTTGTCGGATTAATTCTCGCTGCACCCTATAGACTCCAGCGCATTGTTGGGTTTCTCGATCCTTGGTCAGACCCCCTTGGTGCCGGTTACCAGATTATTCAATCGCTCTATGCGATAGGGCCTGGTGGCCTAGTCGGACTAGGCTTCAATCACAGCTTGCAAAAGCATAGTTATTTACCCGAGCCTCAGACCGATTTTATTTTCTCAATTGTTGGGGAAGAGCTTGGTTTTATCGGTGGAATCTTCGTGTTAGCTTTATTCGCCATCCTCATCTGGCGGGGGATCCATGCTGCGATTGCCGCACCCGATGTTTTTGGCAGCCTGCTTGCAACCGGGATTACCGGGATGATCGCTGTGCAGGTGACCATTAATATTGGCGTTGTTATCGGAATGTTTCCAGTCACAGGAATCACACTGCCCCTGATTAGCTATGGTGGATCATCACTTACCTTAATGCTTACAGCCATTGGTATTCTATTAAATATTTCTAGACAAGCGAGGTGACTCATGCGAATTGTACTCAGTGGAGGTGGCACGGGTGGACATGTCTACCCGGCTCTCTCTGTAATGGAAGAAGTTTTACGAGAGCAACCTGAAGCCCAGTTTATGTATATTGGTACCAACGCAGGTCTAGAGCAGGCTATTGTTAATAAAGCCTATCCTGATTTGCGATTTGAGGCTGTGGAGATATCTGGTTTTAGGCGTAAGCTAAGTCTAGACAATGTTCGAACAGTGGTACGGTTTCTAAAAGCGGTAAGCCGGGCCAAGGAATTGCTGCGAGAGTTCAAGCCGGACATTGTAGTGGGGACGGGTGGCTACGTTTGTGGTCCCGTCGTCTATGCTGCGGCTAAACTGGGCATCCGAACCATGATACACGAGCAGAATGTTATTCCAGGCTTGACCAACAAGTTTCTTAGTCGTTATGCAGGCAGTGTAGCGGTCAGCTTCAAAGGCTCAGAGAAGAATTTTGCTCGTGCCAAACGTGTCGTGTATACAGGGAATCCCCGAGCAACAACAGCTGTTTATGCAGATGCTAGTAGCGGGATGCATTCGCTTGGTCTTGTAAAAGGTAATAAACTTGTCGTGATTGTAGGGGGTAGCAGGGGGGCAAGAGCGATCAATGAAGCGATGATCGGAATGGCTCCGTTGCTTTCAAATTTACCAACCGTTCACTTTTTGTATATAACAGGGGCACCCTATTATGAGTCGACCCTCAAACGAATTGAGGAAAAAATCGGCAAATTGCCTTCAAAGCTTCAGGTAGTACCCTACATTCATAACATGCTGGAGGTACTGGCAGGAACATCTCTTATTGTAAGTCGCGCTGGTGCTTCCTTTTTGGCTGAAATAACGGCTTTGGGTGTCCCGTCTGTTCTCATACCATCACCTAATGTGACGAACAATCATCAAGAAGCGAATGCACGGTGGCTGGAGAAGGATGAAGCGGCAGTTGTCATCATAGAAAGAGAGTTGAACGGAGAAAAGCTTTTTTCTGAAGTTAAAGCAATAATGGACGACTCTGCCAAACGCAAGAGGATGTCTGAACGCTCCAGGCGTTTAGGTGAAAGCGAATCGGCGGTCTTATTCTACAGCGAGCTTATGCTGCAGTCGGGCAAAAACAAGTAACTTCTTCTTAACTTGCTTAGGCAATTGTCACACTCTAATCTGTTTCACATAAAATACACTATAACCGTGACAAACACCCAGTCCGGTACCTGCTGAATGTTAAACAGCGGATACCGCTTTCGGTGTCTGTGGAGGAGGTTACCGATGCAACAGCTCATTTCCGAACTTCGGGCGCAAGGAACGGGTGACGTTCTGATAAACGAGCCGTTATCCAGCCATACCACCTGGAAAATAGGCGGCCCAGCCGATTGCCTGGTCATTCCAGAAACGAAAGACCAGCTTGTCCAGTTGATCCACATTCTGCACAAACATGAAATGCCATGGTTTTTGCTCGGGAGGGGGTCAAATATACTAGTAAGCGACAAAGGCATTCGTGGAATCGTCATTAAGCTTGGCACGGGTCTGTCTGAAGCGCGTTTTGAGAATGGCCTCCTTTATGCCGGAGGGGGATATTCCTTCATCAAGCTTGCTGTTCTTGCCGGAAAACAAGGTTTAACCGGGCTGGAATTCGCAGGTGGCATCCCAGGCTCTGTCGGGGGGGCTGTTTATATGAATGCAGGCGCTCATGGTGCTGATGTATCCCGGGTCTTGAAGCAGGTGGATGTGGTGCTGGAGAATGGAGAAACAGCCGTTTGGCGCAATGATGATCTGAAGTATACGTATCGTCATTCTGTTCTACACGAGCAGAAGGCGATCGTAACAGAGGCGGTTTCTGAGCTTGAGCCGGGTGACCGCAAAGAAATTGCTGCTGCCATGGCAACTTATAAGGATCGAAGGCTGCGGACTCAGCCTCTTCAGCTTCCTTGTGCAGGCAGTACTTTCCGTAATCCTGTGGGGCATTACGCTGCAAAGCTGATTGAAGATGCAGGTCTTAAGGGTTTAAGGGTGGGAGGAGCAGAAGTATCTTCCCTGCATGCCAATTTTATAATCAACACCGGAAATGCGACCGCGAAGGATGTACTCACTTTAATAGATAAAATACGTAAAACCATTCATGAACAATTCGGCATAACATTAATTCCAGAAATCTTGGTAACAGGTGAGGAAGACTAAGGGTTAGCCCCGGCTTGCTGTTAAGTTTACAGGAGGTGAGTCTTTGGAAAAATTGGTGATCGAGGGCGGGAAACCACTAGCGGGAACCATTCGGATCCAAGGAGCCAAAAACGCCGCGCTTCCCATTCTGGCCGCTAGTATTTTAGCCGAAGGAAAGCTTGTGATTGAGAACGTTCCGGATCTTCTGGACATTCGAGTGATGCTTAATATTCTGAATTCCTTGGGTGGTAAAACGGAGCTTACTGACCATACTGTAAGTCTTGATATGACCGGGTTGAGCTCTTCTCACATCCCGGAGGAATTGATGAAGCAGATGCGCTCCTCCATTTTTTTAATGGGTCCGTTGCTTGTTAGATTTGGAACAGTTACGGTTTACCAGCCAGGAGGCTGTGCCATTGGTGAACGTAAAATTAATTTGCATCTGCAGGGTTTGGAAGCGCTTGGAGCTGAGATTGAGGAGCAGGGTAATACCATTATATGCCGTGCAGATCGACTGAAGGGTGCAGAGATTGTGTTAGACTTCCCAAGCGTCGGTGCAACGGAGAATATCATGATGGCAGCTGCAGCCGCTGAAGGTAAAACAACCATTCATAATGCCGCGAGAGAACCTGAAATTCAAGATTTACAGCACTTTTTGAACGCAATGGGTGCTCAAATTTATGGTGCTGGCACGAGCACGATTACCATTGAAGGCGTTCATTCCTTTCATCCCTGTACTTATCGCATCATACCGGATCGCATCGTCGCGGGTACAATGATGGTTGCAGCAGCAGCAACTCGGGGTAATATCATATTAGAGCAGGTTAATCCTCAGCATCTCACCTCATTGATTCACGTCTTAAAGCGCGCTGGTGTTCAAATCAATTACTCTGGTGATATAATGAACGTGCAATCGGGGAATCGTCCCAAAATGATGGAAAGGGTAATAACTTCTCCCTATCCTGCTTTTCCAACGGATTTACAGTCGCTGATTATGGTTCTATTATCACTTGCTGATGGACTAAGTATTGTAAAAGAAACTGTTTTTGAAGGCCGCTTCAAGCATGTTGATGAGTTGAATCGGATGGGTGCGGATATTCGAGTGGATTTGAGCTCCGCTTTTATCCGTGGTGTGCCTAGGCTATATGGGGCAACGGTTGAAGCAACGGATCTTAGAGCAGGTGCTGCTTTGGTCGTCGCTGGGCTTGCTGCACATGGTACGACTGTTGTTGAACAGATTCATCATATTGATCGGGGATATGAACAGATCGAACATGTTCTTCGTAAGGTTGGGGCCCGAATTTACCGTTTGTCGCTAGAGGAAGTCGACTTGCAGGAAAATTGTCCAAGAATTTAGCTTTATGATGCTTCATATATGACGCGGGCCTTAGGCCCTTCCCGGTTCTGCAGGGAAGGGCTCCCGTTATCTTGTTTTGTGAATTGTAGAGCTATAGCACAATCGTGCGCAATCCGTCAAAGTAGGTGTGACTCTTGCCCCCTAAACACAACATCCCGCCGCTTAAATCTGTTCCCAAGAAGAAGCGCGGCAATCGTAGATTACTATCCTTACTAATCGTCTTTTTTATTAGTGTATTCATCTTCCTATTCTTTCAATCCCCGCTTGCCAAAATTTCTACAATTGAAATAAACGGTAATGAAATAGCCTCTTTAAGCCAGATCGGACAAGCGGCTGGCGTTGTGACAGGTGATTCTTTTTTTAGTATAGATACCTCCAAGTTAAAAACACGAATAGAAATGGTAGGAGCGGTTAAGACAGCTAGCATCGTCAAAAAATTTCCAGGTATTGTAAACATCACTGTGAAAGAGCATCCCAAAGCGGCTTATCAAATTGGAGTAAATGGGCTGCCAGAAGTCATCCTTGCAGATGGTACTCCCTATCTTCTAAATAATAAAATCTTTCCTTCTGATCGACCGATCCTAACGGGTTGGAAGAAGGATAATTCCGAGTGGGATCATTTATGTAGTGTGCTTGCTGCGATTCCGGACGAGCTGCTGTCCGATGTGTCGGAGATCAAACCCTATCCCAATGTGTTCGAGGATCGAATCAAGCTTTATACCCGTTCAAGATTTGAGGTTATTACCCGAATCAGTCTACTTCAAGAGAAGCTTCCTAATTTACCCTTTTATACCAGCGAGTTCAAGAAGAAGAATGGAACAACAGGTACCTTATGGTTATTAGAACAGGATCGGGGAGTTCCCTTCGAAAAACAAACCTCACCTGGGACTTCGTAATCATTGGCTTTTCTAATGAAATAGGTTACTATTTTACTAGAAGACATGATAAAATTGCTATGAAGAGGTTTTTTTCCTGAGAACCAACTGGAAATAGTTTCAAACAAATAAAATGATGTAGAAAAAAAGGGAAACTGCAAAGCGTGTGGAATATATACAGATGCCGTAAGGCAGTAAGTATTATTTCTCAATTCGCTTAGGGAGGTGCCACGGATTGGGCGGCAATGATATAATTGTTAGTTTAGACATCGGAACCTCGAAAGTCCGCGCCATTATTGGCGAGGTTACAGCTGGTTCCATTAATATAGTCGGTGTTGGCACAGCGGATTCAGCTGGAATCCGTAAAGGGGCTATAGTGGATATCGACCAGACGGTAGAATCCATCAAGAGTGCTGTTGAGCATGCAGAACGTATGGTAAGTATTCAAATTAACGAGGTTTATGTCGGCATTTCTGGCAACCATATATCTCTACTTACAAGCCACGGTGTCGTTGCGGTGGCTAATGAGGACCGGGAGATCGGCGAAGAGGACATTGATCGTGTTCTTCAGGCTGCGAAGGTAATAGCACTTCCGCCTGAAAGAGAAATTATTGGTGTTGTCCCTAAGCAGTTTGTCGTTGATGGGCTTGAGGGAATTCACGATCCGCGAGGGATGATTGGGGTCCGCTTGGAAGTCGAAGCGACCATCATCACAGGTGCTAAATCTTCCATACATAACTTGAGACGAGTTGTTGAGAAGGCAGGCCTCCATGTCAGTGGACTAATTCTGATGCCTCTCGCTGCCGGCAACCTTACTTTGTCGAAAGATGAAGTAACAATTGGAACTGTTCTTGTCGACATCGGTGCAGGCTCTACTACAATTGCCGTTTTTGAACATGGAACGATTATTGCGACTTCGACGCTGCCTGTTGGCGGGGATTTGATTTCTAGTGATGTTTCTATCGGGTTGCATACTCAAATGGAGCATGCTGAGCGCGTAAAATTAAAGTTTGGCTGTGCCCTTGGCGAGTTGGCAACGCGTGAGCATGTTTTTAAAGTGCCACGGATTGGCAGCAATTCTGAGAAAGAGTTTTCACAAGCGGATTTGACAACGATTATTGAACCTCGCGTTCAAGAGATTTTTCAATTAATTCGTAGTGAAGTTTACCATATGGGCTATGGTGCGGCTCCCGGAGGGTATGTACTTACGGGGGGGACTGTATCCATGCCAGGTCTCCTAGGGGTGGCTCAAAGAGAATTGGCTACTTCGGTAAGAATCGCAACTCCTGAATTTATTGGGGTTAGAGACCCCTCTTATACAAGTGGTGTGGGAATCATTACACAGATGATGAAATCGCATAAGCAGCGGGGATCAGCATCTGGCTCTGGAAAACCAACGGGTGCGAAGAGAAAGAAGACGACGAGTCAGACAAGCTTGTTTGATAAATTTAAGAATTGGTTGAATGAATATATCTGAGATCGTCTTTACGGTAGCTTCGCTGCCTAGATATGGAATGTCGGTCAAAGAGATCAAGTGGGGAGGCTAGTGAATCTTATGTTTGAATTTGATCTTGATATGGACCAACTTGCTACAATTAAGGTTATCGGTGTCGGTGGTGGCGGAAGTAATGCTGTTAATCGGATGATCGAGAACGGAATTCAAGGCGTTGAATTTATTACAGTAAATACGGATGTTCAAGCTTTAAACCTTGCTAAGTCAGAACATAAGCTGAAGATCGGGGAGAAGCTGACTCGTGGTTTAGGAGCCGGTGCGAACCCTGAAGTAGGTAAGAAAGCTGCCGAGGAGTCGCGTGAAGCGATTATTCAAGCACTTAAAGGCTCTGATCTCGTTTTTGTTACAGCGGGAATGGGCGGTGGAACGGGGACTGGTGCAGCGCCCGTCATTGCAGAGATTGCTAGGGAATGTGGTGCACTCACGGTTGGAGTCGTTACTAGACCCTTTACATTTGAAGGTCGCAAGCGTGCTCAACAAGCGGAAGCAGGAATTGCTGCTCTCAAAGAGAAAGTGGATACCCTAATTGTTATTCCGAATGATCGTTTGCTTGAAATTGTTGACAAGAAAACACCTATGGTTGAAGCCTTTAAGGAAGCGGATAATGTACTTCGTCAAGGCGTTTCCGGGATTTCAGATTTAATTATGGTTCCTGGTTTAATAAACCTTGACTTTGCTGACGTAAAAACGATCATGACTGAGCGGGGTTCTGCTCTCATGGGTATCGGTATAGGTACAGGGGAGAATCGCGCGGCTGATGCTGCGAAGAAAGCAATTCATAGCCCCCTTTTGGAAACCTCAATTGAAGGTGCACGCGGAGTGATCATGAATATTACCGGTGGTGCTAATCTAAGCTTATACGAGGTTAATGAAGCTGCAGAAATTGTTATTGCTGCTTCTGACCCTGAAGTGAATGTCATCTTCGGTGCTATCATTGATGAGAGCCTGAAGGAGGAAATCAAGGTAACAGTTATCGCAACCGGCTTTGAACATAAGGCCCCTTCTGCTCCATTGCGTCGTCCTACAACATCCGCGGTCTCACACGAAAAGGAAGCCAGTAGTGGAGACCATAGAATACCTCCGCTGCGTCCTTATGGCACTCCGCCATCAAGCGATCAGTTGGATATTCCTACCTTTCTCCGCCGCAAGAATAATTCGGATTAATATCTCTATAGCAATAACGGAGAACTATAGACTGTATCGTTATAACGAACTGCTAGCTTTGTCCCTTGTAGGACAAGTCAGCGGTTTTTTTCTATATCTAAATATTAGAAACGGTTCATTCATGACAAGGTATTCACTATATCGACAAAAAAACAATTTGATTCTCGGCGCAATAAGACAGACTTTGAACAGGAGTTGGCATATACTGGGTTCATCTTTGACAGTTAAGGCGGATGAAGCTGTGATCGTCTATCTGGATCTCCTTTTTTTGATCAATTTTCTGATTGACGGTTCACTACTCCTTGTAACAGCATGGACAACAAAAACTCGCTATCGCAAATGGAGGCTTGTTCTTTCCGCGATGATTGGAGCATTATACGTTGTGTTTGTCTTTTATCCTTCTCTGTCGTTTCTTTATACTCTTGGTGTGAAAATCATTATTTCTTTAATGATGATTTTTACAGCTTTTGGCTTTGTCAGCCTCCGTCAGTATGCAAGGCATCTAGGTGTGTTTTACTTGATTAACTTTGCTGCAGCTGGAGGAGTCTTTGCCATCTCTTATTTTTTGCTGTCATCTGATGATCTATTGGATGGGATTGTTTTTTCTAGGCTTGGCGGGGTTCCCGTCGGTACAGGTGTGTTATCACTCCTTTTAATCTTTATGGTATGGCTGTTTTACCGAATGTTTCACAGCGTCCGTGCTAGACATCATACGGAGTCACATCTAGCAGAGGTTCGAGTGGATATTGGCGACTTTATGTATTGTTGTCAAGGTTTAGTTGATACAGGTAATCAGTTATACGACCCGTTAACTCGCACGCCAGTCATGATTATTGAAGCCTCGGAGTGGAAAGAGGTAATTCCAGAAGCGTGGCTTTCACGGATTCGTTCTGCGGAGACAGATCGGATCATTGCTGCCTTGGGAGAAGATGACTTTCTATGGCAGGAGCGCCTCCGGCTCGTTCCTTTTCGTGGGGTGAATCGAGGCACTCAGTTTTTACTCGCAATCAAGCCGGATCGGGTGATCATTCGCTATAGTGATAAGACATGGGAAACGGGGCGTGTGCTTATCGGATTAGATGGCGGCAAGTTAAGCTCAGATGGTTCCTATCGGGCCATTATTCATCCGGCGCTAATGGAAGCCTGATCGTCAACAGTTGTTCGGAAATATTTTTTAAAACCTTTTTATGAGGACGTCGGGTCCTTTCTGTGCGGATCGATCCGACTACACTTTACTTTTATTCGGGAGGAAACCGTCATGCACGTCAAGTGGAAATTGGTCCTACAATTAAATTATTATCGTTTGCTCCTGCTTCTTAGAATCAAAGGCGATGAAATTTATTATATCGGAGGAAGTGAAGCTCTACCGCCACCTCTGTCAAGAGAGGAAGAAGAGTATTTGCTACAACGACTTCCGGGTGGAGATGCTGCGATTCGGGCGATGCTCATCGAGCGCAACCTTCGACTTGTCGTTTACATTGCACGCAAATTCGAGAACACCGGGATCAATATTGAGGATTTAGTTTCCATTGGAGCGATTGGGCTGATCAAGGCAGTTAACACGTTTGATCCGGAGAAAAAAATTAAGCTGGCTACGTACGCTTCACGCTGTATCGAAAATGAAATCCTGATGTATCTGCGCCGCAATAATAAAACCCGCACAGAGGTTTCCTTCGATGAGCCCTTAAACATTGATTGGGACGGCAATGAACTGTTGCTTTCAGATGTGCTTGGAACGGAAAATGATACGATTTATCGAAATATTGAGGAGCAGGTAGACCGCAAGCTGCTACATAAAGCATTGGATAAGCTATCAGAGCGAGAGAGGACCATCATGCAGCTGCGTTTCGGGCTTGCAGACGGTGAGGAAAAAACGCAGAAGGATGTTGCAGATATGCTGGGCATTTCTCAATCCTATATCTCTCGTTTAGAGAA
>JACMJI010000131.1 GCA_014380705.1 Gorillibacterium sp.
AGGAAAAATGGATGATTATATCATGGGGGAACGGTATGATATGGATCATGTTTATTATATAGATGGGAAGGATTGGCACGGCTGTCCCCATTATTATGAATACCCTTGCGTGTATACATGGGTGCTCCTTCATGAATATGTCGGCATTCGCTATTCCCTTGAGAGTGATCTGCTCATTGCTCCTAAACTTGTTGACTATGGAACTGTGGAATTAGCTAGTTCTGGCATTGCTGTCACCTATGTATATAGCCAGCAGCAATTTATTCTTACGAATACCGCTGATCACCAAAGAACGTTCCAGATCGACTTATCTGCCTTATATCCGGAATTATCAATAAGTTATATGGCTTCGGGGGAAGAACGCATTATGTGTGTAAATGATAAAATTACCCTGGCTGCAGGTGATAATGCAGACTTTAAAATCTTCAAATTGTAAAATAGGGCAGGATAATAATTGGTTCTGAATAGGATCCTACCACTTCATGTGGAAGGATCCTATTTCGCTGCTTCGAACAGAAGATCGTTTAGGTGACCCCTAGTTTCTCATTTAATAGACGTTAAATATTTCAAAGTGTTCCTGCATCCAGCTTGGATTCAACATTCATTAAGGAGATTCAAGGGCTACTTGCCAGTATTCTTAAGATTGCAATTGGAGGAATTGATCCCTACTGGCTTTGCTTATAAATCTATTCCTTACCTGGGGACAAGGCGGCTGCCCTTTTCCATTGGAGCTTTACAAAGTGGGCATTCTTTACCAACACGACTTGCTTCCGCATGTGTGCTGATTCTTGCCCAAGCGGGGCAGGTTGGAATCGTACAAATCCAAGCCGGCACCGTCTCCGTCTGCACGAGCCTTGGCTTCCTCCCCGGCGTTCGTTCTGCTGACTGAACTGCTTCTCTCCCAGCTCCAGCGATGTTAAATGCCGCGAGTACAAAGCGGGAAACTTCCGCCGTCTTCCCCCGATGGCGCGCAGGGGAGCTGATGAACAGTTCTTCTTTAGCCCGCGTCACAGCCACGTAGGCTAATCGCCGCTCTTCTTCCAGAGCTACGAACCCGCTTAACGAACCGCTTGTTTTTCTCCCAACCGTATTCTTCATTTGTCCATCAGCAAGCGCCGTGCTATGTGGCAAGCTGCCTTCCGATGCGCAGATGAGAAAGACGACAGGAAACTCCAGTCCTTTGGACTTATGAATCGTCATGAGCGCAATACGGTTACCTTGCTGTTGAAAGGTAGTCGCTTTGTGTTGCTCCCTCTTAACGATAACCCCATCGACAAAATCAAGAAATTGAATGATCGTATCGAACCGTTCAGCCGAGGTTTCCAACTCATCGAGCATTTCCTTTAAGGTTTCCCGATGTTGGGTCAACTGGTTTCGCTCATTCGTGTCAATAAACGTATCGTAAAATTGTTTGCGCATATGCTGAATCGCTTGAATCGGTTTGAGCGGTTGAATGAACCGAATGAGGTCAAGCCGCTCTCTCAACTTTTCTTGCTGATACGTCTCCATGCCAGGGAGCGATAGCAAGTGGATGAGGGGGCCTTTTTTCGGTAGCAACACTTCTTGTTTGCGAATATGATCTATGCCTTTTTCCCGATTAATATATAAGGTGGGCATCACACTTTCGATGGCAACAAAATCCCGCCGGTCCAGAGTTAGGCGCAGATAGTCGATGATCGGTCGAATGAGCCAATGCTCGTAGAG
>JACMJI010000132.1 GCA_014380705.1 Gorillibacterium sp.
ATAGAGAAGTAGAGCGTCTGCAGCATTTTTTCGTATAAGGGATGGCCTTCAATTACGGTCTCGGCGTCCAGTTGAAACGAAGCTACTGCCACTTCCTTTCCAGCTGTATCAAAGAGACGTACGGTATGCCTTCCCAACACCCCGCCCGTTTGAAAAGAAAGCTCTTCCTCGATAGCTTGCCTGACATATTCTTTGCCATTTCCGTCTGTAACGCTTACAACACCTGAAATTGAGGAGCTCAAACGGATAGATTCCAATGGACGGTATCGTGTGCGCTTAGATTCATTTACGATTCTCAGCATCTTGCCTCTCTCCACCTCTCTATTATTCATGATTCCTAATACATATAGACCCATTTTTATTATATTCTTTTCGGGCAAAAACCCGAAAGGAGAAAATGTGTGATCTTGGGAGGAAAATGTCCTGTATTCTCCAAACTGTAAAACCTCCTATCCCGATAGGGTTCACCTTAGCCCCTTCTATCCAAGTGGCGATCCTGGTTCTATCAAAGCTAGTATTCTCATATCCTAGGTATTGTCGATAGGGTGGATGTCCATCCTAGTAAAAGAGAGAGCGACTTTTATCGCAGGAGAGGATGACAAATGCATGAAGGAACGGAAGCGTCTAATTTGGCGGGATGGGCAGAACAACCGGTGGACGAATCGCTTATTCCAAGGGGCTAATAACTTAAGGTCACAGGTAATCGGAGGGCTCCGCGTTCTTGCTCATGTTCTGCATAAGCTACCCAAACGATCTACCCTGCGGTTCCCACGCCTAGTCGTTGTTCATTCTAACCGTCAGACTCTGCAGCAGAACAAAAGGATTCATGCTACGAAGTGGCCTATTCGGCACATTCATCCATTGGTTCAGGTGTGGTTAGCGTTTGCTTTTGCCGCTGGGTTAATGGTTGTGGTCACGGGACTCTTAATCCAGCAGAAAAATCATCATGAGTCTGCCCAGCAGAAAATGCAGAGACAAATCATCGGCAACTCAGCACAGGAGCCATACGAGGCGGGGAAGCTTGGCCTTTCGCAACAGGTGAGCACCCTCGGGATAAGAAAATCAGGACAATTGATCGTTCCAGTCTATTTATCCAAAGAGAAAAAGGTGGACCGGGTGCCTCTGGAGGAGTACGTTCTCGGTGTGCTTGCGGCTGAGATGCCAACCGATTTCGAACTGGAGGCACTCAAAGCTCAGGCGCTAGCCGCACGGACATATATCGTCCGACGATATAAGGATCAAGATTTCGGCGGGGTTCCTAACAAGGAAGCGTGGGTGACGGATACGGTATCCCATCAAGCCTACCTAAGTCTGGAGCAGATGAAGCGGCAGTGGGGACCAAAGGTCTATGAAGCTAAGCTTGCTAAACTCACTAGGGCAGTTAACGAAACGGCCGGACGCATACTTACCTATAGGGACGAGCCGATAAATGCAGTCTTTTTCTCGGTTGGCAATGGTTATACAGAGAATGCGGAAGATTACTGGAGCGTTGAAGAGCCTTACTTAAAGAGTGTTTCGAGTCCATGGGACACACTTGCTCCGGGCTACAAACAGACGATTACCCTTACCAAAAAACAATTCGTTCAAAAGCTCGGTCTTTACGGTAAAGTAAGCGGGGCTGATGCGGCAGCGAGTATGAGGGTGGGGGAATGGACTGAAGGCAAGCGGATCAAGAGGGTGAGGATTGGTGGCACTTGGTTTACGGGTCGAGAGGTGCGAGAGAAGCTTGGGCTGAGGTCCTCGTATTTTACCTGGAAAGCACGGGGGTCAAGCCTTGAGATTACAACCTATGGCAATGGACATGGGGTGGGGATGAGCCAATGGGGAGCAAACGGCATGGCGGCACAGGGAAAAACAGCGGAAGAAATTGTAGCCTACTATTATCAAGGAATTCAAATTGAGAGTGACGCGCCCTATCTTCGTGCGAGTAAAAACTGACTTTACTAGTGACTAAGTGTTAGCGATCACTCGCAAGCCTTATAGACAGGCATCTTAGCCTCTACTTTTCTTGCCTATATATGAATTTATAAATCTTTTAACAAAATATATCATTTCGCGTATAAAAGCTTCCATTCTGGCAAGAATGGTTGATGAGGTGATATAAATGAAAGATAACCAAGACAAAGAAACCCGTTTGCATGAAACTCCTCAAACTCCAGGGGAGCACAGAACGGCCAAACCTGCTTCTGCTTGGAAAAGGCTTCTGGCTAAAAAATGGGCCTATCCAGCAATCTACATGGCAGCTGCGGCAATTATCATTTCGTTAATGTGGTTGTATCAGGGTGCCAGCGGAGACAAGACGCAAGGCAAAGACCTGGGCCTGCAAACCGGTAAAACCGGGCAGGAGACCGTCGTCCAAGAGGACAACCCCGATGCACTTCCCGTTAATGGGACGATTGTACAAATGCGCTGGCCGGTTACGGACCCAAGCGAGTTGACTACAGTTATGGCCTATTACGAGAACGAGGCCGGGCCGGAAGAGAAGGCAGCAGCCATTGTCCAGTATGAGGATACCTCGTATCCCAACACGGGTATTGACCTGCAGCGTGAAGACAATCAACCTTTTGATGTGCTCGCCGCTATGGATGGCAAAGTCACTTTTGTGGAGCAAAATCCAGTCGTTGGCAAGCTGGTCGAGATCACCCATCCCAATGGGTACGTCACCGTCTATCAAAGCTTGGAAGATGTTAAGGTAGTTAAGGATGCCATAGTCAAGGCTGGCGATGTAATCGCTAAGGCCGGACGCAACGACATGGAGAAGGACGAGGGTGTGCATCTGCACTTTGAAGTCCGCGATGGCGTGAATACCATCAATCCAACGAGTCTGCTGCCTAAATAAGCAGTACTCACCAATGGGCGAACGCTTTCCAGATTTTTGCTGGAGAGGGTTCGTTCTTTTTATTTGTTCGATATTTGTTCAAATATTTTAAATTATTCTGAACGAAATAGAATGGA
>JACMJI010000133.1 GCA_014380705.1 Gorillibacterium sp.
ATTACCATTAAGGCTTTGCATGAGCAAGGCTATTTAAAGAACTGGATTCGCCTTCCCGAAGGAGAGTATGACGAATTTCCAGATAGCAAGACAGAGTAACATACTTGAAAATTGACGAAATCAGATACAAAAAACAGGTTGATTATGGCAGCATACGCATGCCATAATCAACCTGTTTTTTGTTTATTTTACAATTAGATGATTCTTAATGTTTTAACTCGTTCGTTTAAACAATCAGCTTTCCAACGCTTCCAACACAATTTCCGATACCTGACGATAAATTTCTGGGAACTGTGAAACCGGTAGCGGGTTTACCCCCAGCCCTGACTCGATCGTGAAGCCCGGCCGTCGATACTCTTGAATAAACCAATCCTTATAGCCAGCATCGCTTTCAATGTTGGGTACAGGTCGATAAAAACTAACTTGAGCGAAGCGTTCCGCCCATTGGGCTGACTCCGGCGGCTCTAAGCCACGGTACGTATAGTAAATTTCCTGTCCCTGGGTATGGAGCGCAATGACCATCTGGAAGTTTGATGCTATTGTGTAGTCTGCAAGTGCCTTGGCCTCGGGCTCTGTGAGTGGGGCGTCTCCGGGGTAATCCCTGGGTCCAGGGCCGGCAACTCCTCTTCTTTCCTTCTCTTCTTCCCAATGAGCAGGAAATTGATCATTTAAGTCTACACCCCTAATATTGGCTTTCCAGCCGGAGAAATCATAAGAGTCATTGTTCCATTGGAGTAATTGTGCATAGTAGGGATGCTGTGGAGTGATTCCCTCCTGCACGAGCTCGACTCCATCTGGATTGATCATGGGAACAACCCATAGCGATGTAGTTTCAAGTAATTTTCCCACGGGGCGACCCCGCAGCATTTTCCCAGTAGCATAGGCCTCGCAACAATCCTCAAACAGCTTCATCAGTACAGCAGCTGTAATCCATTCATTCGCATGCATAGCAGCATTCACATGGAGACGCCGGGTTCCCCTGCCGAGCTTTGCTGCAAGCAAGTCCTTCCCCATCACACTTTGGCCAATGACTTCCATCTGCAGAAAGGGGTAACGCTGCTTAAGCAGTCCCATATCCTCACGAAGCTCAGTATAGCCGTAGGGGAAAGCCGGACCAACTACATCCATTCCACGGCTGGGTGGCAGCACAATTAGCGTACCAATGCGTAAACGCCTTGGATCAAGCCCCGAATTTGCACGCAGCAGATCTTCAAGCGATATTTTGAAACGGCGACCAATATTATAGAGTGTGTCTCCTTGTTGAATAATATATCGTCTAAGCGTCCGCTCCGGAATTCGAATGATTTGACCGGGGTAGATTGTGTCAATCTCAGTAAACTGCGGGTTTGCTGATATCAATTCTCTAAGCATAATTCCATTCTGTCGAGCGATTCTGTAGAGCGTGTCTCCTCTTTTTATCACATAATCGAATGGCATTCATTGTGTCTCCCTTCACAGAGGAATGGAAAAAGGAATAGACGAGAGTCGGTATCCTTTATCACCGTACGTTAAGGAACGAGGGATCAGACTGTGCTTTACTTCAAAACAAAAACCAGCATTCTAAATGTATGCCGGTTTTTGCTTAATATGCTGTTCCTCTTCATAGAAACCTACGATCAACAGATGGTTGGAACCTGCCAGACGATGGGTGACAAATCAATTTGTCTGCCTAACCATGTTGAAGTGATTTTCCGAAAAATCGCCGGATCTCCACTGCAAAAAAATTGATGAATGGGGACATTCTCTGTTTTTTTGGCCAACAGTCCCCCGTAGGAAAGAATCACACTAATCTCTATCGCTGTTTCCTCCGCTGAGTTGATCAGGGCAACAGATGACCCCATAATCTCCGCGATAACGGGTGTAAGAAATGGATAATGCGTGCAACCAAGAATCAAGGTATCTAGTTGATTCTCTCGCAGAGGAGTCAAAGCATGCCTAACCGTTTCCCAAGTCTCGGCAGTATCAAACTTTCCCGCTTCAACGAGTGGAACAAATTCAGGGCAGGCGAGACTGATAACCTCAAGCTCGGGAGATATTTCCTTTAAAGCTGCATCATATGCCTGACTCCGAACCGTTCCTTCCGTACCAATGACACCGATTTTTCCGCTTTCTGTCACCTTTATAGCTGCCCTTGCTCCTGGTTTAATGACTCCAATAACGGGAATGTTAACCCTTGAGCGAATATCTTCAAGAGCAACCGCCGTTGCCGTGTTACAAGCAATTACGATCATTTTAGGCTTAAAGTTCATTAAGTAGTCTACGATCTGCCGCGTAAATAAGATAACCTCATCGGAAGACCGGGGCCCATACGGCGCTCTTGCTGTATCCCCAAAATAAATTATTTTTTCTTGTGGCAGCTGCCTGAGTACTTCTTTGACGACCGTGAGTCCACCAACGCCTGAATCCAGAACGGCAATAGCATTGTTCACTGCGGTACGCTTCCTTTTCACAAGATAAGTATGGTTTCACAGTAGAATATGAAATTGAATGCTGAAACGTACAGGATGATTTGCCCTATTTCGCTTCTTCTCATATTATAGCTAGCAAGAAAGAAGTTCGCCACCATTCCTAATCCTTCGACAGACATGATTATGGCCCACCTAACATTCCCATTTTCTAATAGGCTATTGGACTTTCCTTATTGGACTTTCCTTATTGGGTCGAGTAAAATTAGGAGTGATAATTCTATCTAAGGAGCTAATAACATGCAAAAGTTCAGAGCAGGTATTATCGGCTGCGGCAATATTTTTCCCATGCATGCTGCCTCAATCCAACTCACGGATATCGCGCAGGTCGTAGCTGTCTGTGATGTGAAGGAAGAACGGGCGAAGCAAGCTGCAACAAACTACAATTGCAACTATTATACCAGCTATCAAGAGATGATCGACAAGGAAGAGCTAGATGTCATTCATATATGCACCCCACATTATCTGCATGAACCTATGACGATCTACGCAGCTAGCAAAGGGAAACATGTTCTGACCGAGAAGCCCATGAGTATAACACGCGAGGATGCCATTCATATGGTGGAGGTGTGCAAGGAGCGTGGCGTTACTCTCGGGGTTATTTTTCAGAATCGCTATAATCCAGGATCACAGCTAATCAAGAATGCGCTTGAAGATGGAAGCTTGGGTCAAGTGCTTGGAGCCAAATGTATGGTGACTTGGAATCGAACGGACGAATACTATGGGAATAGTGATTGGAAGGGTACCTGGGAAATGGAGGGCGGTGGCGTCCTGATTGACCAAGCCATTCACACGATGGATTTAATGCGTTGGTTTGTTGGCGATGAGATCGAATATGTAGACTCTCAAATTGGGAACCGGGCTCATGAGAAAATCCAAGTAGAGGATAGCGTTGAAGGCGTAATCAAGTTTAAGCAAGGGGTTTTTGCTGGCTTTTATGCGATTAATTACTACAGCTATGATGCACCCGTAGAGATTGAGATTCACTGTACCAAGGGAACCGCCAAGATGGTAGCAGACCGAGCGACAATCACGTACAATGACGGAACGGAGATCAGTCGGGATAAGAACCCGAATGAAGTCATCGATTACGGAGACGGCGTTAAATTCTACTGGGGAGTGAGCCACTCCAAGCAAATCCGTGATTTCTACTACTCTCTTCAGGCCGGAAGCATACCGTACATTGACGGCAACGAAGCCCTCAAAACACAAGAGATGATCGCAGCGATTTATAAGTCTGGCAAAGAAAATAAACGGATTTACCTGTAATTATCTATTATTGAGATAGACCGGAGGCACTGCCTCCGGTCCTCTTTATGTAGTGGAGATACTCCACACATCTGAATCTAAACTCACTATTACTGAAGCTAACTTCACTATTTCTCTCCCGCCCCCACACATCTGAACCTAAACTCACTATTACTGAAGCTAACTTCACTATTTCTCTCCCG